>JBBRLY010000016.1:0-189994 GCA_038231155.1 Saccharimonadales bacterium (SeqCode) | reverse complement strand
TGGCTAGGTCTGAAGGGCTAAAGCCCTTGCTAGTTATTTGGACTGTTATGGGTACAGCAGAAGAACTAGTAGTCTTTGTGTTCTTACGTCCATGAGTCACTACTAGTAGTATTACTACAACTAGAGCTATGGCTAGGACTACTGAGTAAGTGTACTTAGTAATGACTCATGTTCTGTTTGTTGCTCATGGTCATGCACTACTTTGCCTTTATGTCTCTTTTTAGTATGGTAAACCATAATATAGTTTTGTAATTGTCTACATTTAAATGCTTATGGTAGGGATTGTCAATAAGAAGCCTTGATCTTATCAATTATTAGTTTATGGTTAAGTTCTAATTAACAATATTAGTACTAAGCTCGCAGTTAAAGAGTAAAAGCTTTATTTATAACCAGGCTCTTACTCTCTTCTGTCTCAGCTATTAGTTATCTTGATTTAGATTACTGACCGGTGGCACTTGTGCCGGTGCTGGTGCTTGTACTACCAGTAGTGGTACAGGTTTGACCGTTAGGGTTTTGCTTGACGTATTGAGCTACGGCCTTAGCTACTTGGCTAGAAGATTTCAAGTTCTCCCAGAAAATTATTTGAGGGCGGTTTATAACCATTTCGTCTTCTGGGCCATGAAGTTCACAACCTAATTTGACTAGAGAAATATCATTATTAGCCGGTGTTGTTGTACCTTTTGGCTGAACTGTTTGATTAACTCGCAAGTAGTAAATATTATCCATACGGATAAATTTATCGTTCAAGGTCTTTATATTACCAAAGTAAACTTGACCACCGTTTAAAAATACAGCTTGTAGTTCATTGGTCTTAACGTATTTAGTTTCTTGGCTAGGTGTTTTACCGGTGGCTATAGATATTAGTAAAGCTACAATCAATATTGTTGCTGAAAATAGCAGTAGTACCATGCCAAGTCTAATCCAGGAAAAGCCGCTTCTTCTACCTCTTCTATGGTGACCGTTGGATACTTCTCCACCAGATACATTAACCGGCTGTTGACTCTGATGTGTTCCCCTTTGTGTAAATTCCATTTTTGCTCCACCTTACTCCAGATTAGAATTTGTGATTACTGGACTTAGTTTAATGCATAGACTCTATACTGCGCAACAGTCTACTTAAAATTGTCAGTATTTTAATACAACAATTTTGAACCTGCAGTCGCGTAGTAGATTTATCATCGACTATATATGTAGTAAACAGAATATCCCAAGATAAAAAAATGATTTAAAACTGATAACAGGGTTGACAAGATAAAACTAACCAGAGTATGTTAGGGGTACCATAAGTTAATGATAAGAGAGGGAGACATTGTAACAATGGCCTACAAGCATACAAATTCAAAAGGGGTGACTTATTATTTGAACTCAAAGGATGTAATACTACGTGGTGGCAAGAAGCAGACCATCTATTACTTCAGTAAGGATGAACGACCAGAAGCAGCTGAACTACCAAGTGGTTTTATGGTTAACGAAAACCCACGCAACGGTTTTTTGACAGTTAAGCGTAAGTAATTCTAAAAGCTATCAAGCTTTAAAGGTACCGGCCACCTGAGCTGGTGCCTTTTATTATTAAATCTAGCTTTTGTTATAGTAAAACGATATGACTAATCCCATTTTGGAAGTCCAAGATTTAACTAAATCCTACGACGATAAGAAAGTAGTGGACGGCATCTACTTTTCAGTAAACGAAGGTGAAGTTTTTGGTATTTTGGGACCAAATGGAGCTGGTAAAACCACCACACTGGAAATGATTGAAACGCTTCGACCAATTGATGGTGGCACTGCCTTAGTTGATGATATTAATGTTGCCGATAATCCCCAACGCGTCAAACAAATCATTGGTGTACAACCCCAGAGCCCGGCTTTTATGGATAAAGTTAAGCTAACTGAGCAGTTGGAACAAATAGCTTCGGCTTATGGCGTCAAGGTCAATGCCATGGCTCTACTTAAAGAGGTTGGTCTTAAAAATAAAGCTAGCAGTTATGTTGAAAATTTATCAGGAGGCCAAAAACAACGCTTTAGTATTGTTGCTTCTCTTGTACATAAACCTAAGGTATTTTTTATGGATGAACCGACCACTGGTCTAGATCCTCAGGCCCGGCGCAACCTCTGGGAACTCATACAAGATATTCAGAAAAAAGGTGTTACCGTAATCTTGACCACTCACTATATGGAAGAAGCCGAAATCCTAGCTGATAGAGTAGCGATTATGGACAACGGTAAGATTATTGCCATGGATACTCCCAAGAACTTAGTTAGGCAACTACTTGCTAAGGGTTTTAAAAAACCTCAGCATGTTGAGCAGGCCAATTTAGAAGATGTCTTTATTGATATGACCGGTAAGGAGCTTAGGGACTGATATGTCAAAACTGAGAAAGACATTCTTACCAGTTAGAGTATTTGCCAAAGTTGCTATTCGCCGGGCTTTCCGTGATAAAACAGCGGTATTTTTTATCTTTGTCTTTCCCTTAATCTTTTTATTTGTCTTTGGTGGTATTTTTGGCAAGAGCAACAATGTATCGTTCCGGTTCGCCTTACTTAATCAGTCTAACAGTGCTTTTTCTAAGCAGTTTGTAGACCAAGCTCAAAAGAATAAACTATTCAAAATCGATTCGGCATCTAACACACTTGATAAAGCCAAAGAAAAGATGAGTCGCGGACAGTTAGATTCTGCAGTAATTTTGCCGCCTAGCTTTGGAACAATCAAACGCGGTCAGTCATATCCATCTGGAGAAGCTCAGATTATATATACGCAAAACAATGAACAAGCTGCCCAGACCCTAACTTCAGTACTGCAAGCTGAATTTCAAACTATCAATGGCAAATTAGTGCGCTTCGTGACGCCCTTTACGATTAAAACTGAAAAACTAAATACCAAAGGACTAAGTCAGTTTGATTACGTCTTTTCAGGCTTGCTGGGCTTTTCGATTATTGGACTGGGTATTTTTGGACCAGTTAATGTTTTTCCGGAACTCAAGAAAACCGGTGTTTTAAAGAGATTACGCACAACTCCTTTGCGTACTTGGCAATACTTTACAGCTAATGCCGTCTCACAGTCTGTAGTCGGCTTAGTTTCAATAGCCATCCAGTTTTTAGTGGCAATTAGCGTATTTCATCTTAAAATCAGCGGTAATATTATAGAGCTGGCTTTATTCTTGGTGCTTAGCATTATATCTATTTTAGGTATTGGTCTAGCTATAGGCGGTTGGGCCAAGAACGAACAGCAAGCCGCGCCACTAGCTAACATAGTAGTCTTTCCAATGCTGTTTTTATCTGGCACATTCTTCCCTAGATTTTTGATGCCAGAATGGCTACAGAAAGTCTCTACCTTTTTACCGCTAACCCCTATAATTGACGGAATCCGACTGATAGTCACCGAAGGTAAAAGTTTATTTGCAATTGGACCGCAAATTGGTCTTATACTAGCTTGGACCGTCGTAGTTTATTTTATTGCTTTTCATACTTTCCGTTGGGAGTAATAACGGATTGCTAAATTAGTACAAGTGTGATATAGTATTAGTATGTCAGGAAAAACTCCTCGATCATCAGATGAGCCAAGATCAAGTGCCCAAGCCGATTTAGGTGGTGGAATGTACACTTTTTACCGTGAGGGCAGATTTGATACATCAAGTAAATTTGAAGGCAAGTCTAAACCTGAGCGGACGTCAGCAATCAGTCGTCAATCTAATATCACTGCAAAAACTGTACCAGTTGGGCCAATTCGAGGCGAGTCCGAAGCTGATGTAACCCCGCCAGTTTATTTTGAACAAAACGAGCCAATTACAACTTCTGAAGCAGAACTTGGCAAAGTAGGCATCGAAGGATTTGCTGAAGCTTTGAAAAACAGCCGCCCGCCTCAACCCGATAGAAAATAAACCATCTCTTGGATTATAATAATTAAGTAACTTTTAAGATTAGGGAGTAGTGTTTATGTCACCGCGAACACGCGTAGGCGTCGGTCAAGATACTTTTCAAGAAATAGCCGATGCTGTCCCTCAAGTTAGGCAACCAAACGCGCGTAATAATTTTTCTGAAGTCGCGACTCCAGAATACTTTAATTTAGACCCAGTAGATTATGTTGATATCACTCCAGCCATGATAGAAGCGGCAGGTCCGCAAAAGTTGCGTCCAGACCTTATTGACGTACACCGAGGTCCGAATAGTTCATTAATAGCTGGCTATACATCGGAAGGTAGTAATTCAGAACGATATGTGCCGCTTTTCCCGTACGAGTACAAGCTGATTAGCCGCACTAATTCTCCAAGCAGGTTTGGTGAGATAGCTTTAGCCAATGCGCTTTCCGGCAAGAAATCGCTTTTACCTAGTGTGGAGCGAAGAAATGATGAAGCTCAAAAAGTAGCAGTTGATGCTGTAGAGTCAAAACGGCTAAAAATGGTTTCTCACCGTGATACTCATCTTATACCTGAGATTGCTATGCTCGATAGATTAATTGAGGGTGCCGAACATCCAGGATTATTGCGGCGCAAGGAATTCGATACTCGTGTAGCAGTATCCACTGTTAGAGAATGGCTTTTACCACAAATCGTAGAAGTTATCGGTCGAATGCGAGGCTGGAATGAACAACAACACGATTTAGCCAAACGATCTATTAATTATAGACTTTTCTTTATGCGCGAACGTAATCAACACTTACATAATTGGGTAGAAACCCTAAAGGTCTTGAGAGATTACGATCAAGAAAAAGCAAATCTATTTGCTAATCGTGCCGGTATATTTGCCCATTATTTAGTTCAACATGGTCGATCTATTGAATAGACTGCCAAAACCTTTCTTTGTTTTGGCGCCCATGGATGATGTGACCGACACGGTCTTTCGACAGATAGTTAGCTCGACCGCAGCATCGGATCTATATTTTACCGAATTTGTAAATGTGGATGGGTTGCAAAGCCCAGGCCGGGAAAAGTTATTGCCCAAACTAAAGTTTACAGATAAAGAGCGGCCAATTTTTGCTCAAATTTGGGGTAAAATACCGGAAAACTTTTATAAAACGGCCAGGGAATTGGTGCAGATGGGTTTTGATGGGGTAGATATCAACTTTGGTTGTCCGGAACGTAATGTTATAAAAAATGGCTGTTGCATAGCCATGATAAATAATAGGGAATTAGCAGGGGAGATTATCCAAGCAACCAGGGAAGGGGTAGCCGATTCCCTGCCCCTAAGTGTCAAAACCCGGCTGGGTTTAAAAGAAGTAGACTACACTTGGCATGAATTTTTGCTTGAGCAGAAACTTAACATGTTAACTATTCACGGTAGAACAGCTTCTCAAATGAGTAAAGTTCCGGCTGATTGGAATGCCATTGAACATATTCGCAAGTTACGAGACCAACTCTTCCCTTCTACACTGATTGTTGGTAATGGCGATGTTACCAACCGCCAACTTGGTCAGAAATTGGCTAAGTTACATGGTCTAGACGGCATTATGATTGGCCGAGGCATATTTAATGATCCATTTGCCTTTGCTGGTAAAAGTCCATGGCAGCAGTGGACTAAAAATCAAAAGCTGGAACTCTATAAAAAACATGTGAACTTGTTTGCCAAAACTTGGCAGCATAATGAACGAAAGCACTACACTCTTAATAAATTTTGTAAAATTTACATTCAAGGCTTTGATGGTGCTAAGGAACTAAGAGAAAAGTTAATGTCAGCACAATCAGTAGAAGAATTACAAAGGTTACTTTAATTATTTAAGATATCAACTTGTTACGCTGTTCAAGGATTCTCTTACGATCACTTTCACGCATACCGCCCCACACGCCTGTTTCTTGTTTTGTAGCCAAAGCGTATTCCAAACATTCTGCTTGCACGGTGCAATCAGCACAAATTTTAAGAGCTTCTTCAGATTCTGAAAGAATAGGAGGGAAAAATATATCTGTATCTGAACCCATACAAGCTGCTTTTTCCCTCCAGTCATTATTTTTTGATTCTTCCATCTAAAATATATTATTCGACTTAATATTGTTAAATGCAATGTAGTCAATTTGTTGTAACATTAGCAAACTCAATCTGTTATACTCACATCTGTTACGGGGGCGTAGCTCAGTGGTTAGAGCAGTCGACTCATAATCGATTGGTCCCTGGTTCAAATCCAGGCGCCCCCACCATATATCAGTGCATTGAACCAATAAAAAAGAACCTAAGCTACAGGTATTTGCTAAATAAGAAAAACATGATATATTATTAATAATCATGCCAGAAAAACCTGAACTTAGCGTTACCGAGCAAATTGTTAACTCTGCACCAGAACGATGCAGAGGTTGCGATAATCTATTTACATTGGGTAGTGCAATTGCAATAAAAGTTTTAGAAAGTCAAATATCCCTTGAACAAGCTGAAGAAGAGTTTCAGGCCGACTTAGCTGGACGTTGCAGGGGTAGAATTTATAAGCATACCAGTTGGGGTGTAGTAGCCCCTAACTGTACTTATGACATTCCATTAGGTCAAATAACTGCGACTAGTAATCGATAAATTTTCTAGAAAGTCTTACATCTATAAACTTAAACCCTTTGATATAATGAATATAGTGTTTGAAAAAATAAAAAATATTCAAAACCATCCTTTTACTAAGCAGCTCAACGATTTGCGGGCTTGGGGACTTATTGTATTTGGTGTGATTGTCCTAATGGTAACGTGGAGCGGCATTAAAGCAGTACAGGCTAATTATAATTTACAAAGACAGATTTCCCGTTTACAGCAAGAAAATCAGGTCCAACAGCTGGAGAATAATAACTTAAAACTCAAGAACCAGTACTTTAATACTGATCAGTATTTAGAATTAGCTGCCAGGCAGGAATTTGGTAAGGTAGCAGAAGGTGAGAAAGTACTGTTGGTACCGAGAAATGTTGCACTGGCCCACACCGTTAATTTACTGCCGATTAATAAACAAACTAAACAGCAACCAACAGTAGGCAATAGGCCAACTTATCAAAAGAATTTCCAAGCATGGATAGACTTTTTTCTACATCGACCTACCGCTTCTGACTAAAATCCTGTCATTAACTGCAATATAAAGAAATGGCCAAAATAATATAAAGATATTAGTAAACTTATGAATCTATTCCGGGCATGGATAGCATTTCAAGTACCTCGATTGAAGCCCCAGGTCTTTGCAAATGGGGGTGACTTTTAAGTAATTTCAAGAGTTCTTCTTTTGAATCACCTTCAACAATTGAATATCCAGATACTTGGCTATCGCTATCATTTATAGCCTCTTTTGTAACTCTGCCAACTGCCTGTAGCGGTAGACCGAAATCAACTTTTAAAGTTTTATCGGCTTCGGCTTTCCATTTCATCCAGTCAGCTATACTTGCTTTCATCTCTTCAGGTGTGGCCTGAGCCATTAATTGGCTAGATTTCATACTTGAGTTATACAAAACCATATACTTGGTCATAATTTACCTCCATAAGTTTAACTACTTCTATATTAATACTTTAAGCGCACAGATAGTAATAAATATTACAGCGCGTTTTTGGTTAGTTGTCCATAATCAAGTCTATTAATTTAATAGGAGGTTAGTATGGCAGAAGTATATAGAGAAACTCATACAATAAGACAACATAACGATACGGATACTTTACCGGAAGAGTCGACCTCGACAGTAGCACGAGTTGTATATCTAATATCCGGAGTTATAGTAACGTTTCTAGCCTTTCGGTTTGTATTAATGTTACTAGGCGCCAACCGAGTTAATGGCTTCACAAATCTAATCTATGGTATAACTCAACCACTAATTACGCCGTTTGTCGGTATGTTTAACTTAAAAACCCAATATGGTGTATCTAAATTCGAACTAGAAACGCTTATTGCAATGGTAGTATATGCTTTCCTAGCTTGGGTAATAGTTCGTTTAGTTACACTTAACAGAACTGATGAAGAAGTGTAACAACCCATTCGCTTCTTCAGCCATTAGTACGATATATACAAATAAGTAAGCGGTTGATAAACCTATTCTTATCTGTTAAACTACACTCTACTCTAAACGATTTTAGGGATTATTTGTTAATGTAGACTATTTACACCATTTGACTTTGATCAAGCTGTAAATATCTACAAGCAGCCTTCATCGCGGGGTGGAGCAGCGGCAGCTCGCATGGCTCATAACCATGAGGTCGCAGGTTCGAGTCCTGCCCCCGCTACCAAGTAAGACTTTACAGATAGAGATTGGTTCCAAAACCAGTCTCTTTTTGATTTGTGAAATCACCTACCTCTGTTATTTAGGTTCGAGTCTTACTTGGTCTTTTGTTATGATATGAGCATGACGTATGAAGAGGAAGCCCAGTACCACATAGACAAACAAGCTGAAGAGATTACTGCAATGGGCAATCGAACTGAGCCATTTGAGCATACTATTGCTGGAATAAACCTTACTGTATTACCAAATGTCTACCCAGGTGGATTAGATAGTGAGTTAGTCTGTAAAGTTATGCAGATTAATAATGGTGATAGCGTCTTAGATCTTTGTACTGGCACGGGCGTTGTGGCTCTTAAGGCAGCTTCATTAGGAGCAAATAAAGTGGTTGGCGTAGACCTTAATCCTAATGCAGTAAAGAATGGCAAACTAAATCAAGAGAGACTTGGATTAAAGAACCTCGAGTTTCTAGAAGGTTCGTTATTTGAGCCTGTTAAAGGTAGTAAGTTTGACGTTATAGCTATTAATCCGCCATACACTAATAAAAAGCCAGCCAACAAAACAGAGATATGTTTCTGGGATGAAGATAATCAAACAACTAAAGATTTTTTCAAAGAGTTCAAGGATTATCTAAAGCCAGGTGGCAGAGTCTATTTTGCTTGGGCTGACTTTAGCTCTACGGAGCTGATTGAAGATCTTGCTAAAGACAATGGTGTAACACTGAAACTACTGGACTCCAGCAAAACACCCTCAGGACTGGCAACTTTCTTGGTTTTTCAGATAGTTTAAATCTTTTGGTATGATGAAGCTATGAGTGAAGAACTACCAAGACCAAATCAATCATCTAAGAAGATACGACTAAGCGATACTGACGGATTTCAGCGGGAAGGATTTGACGGTCACGTATACGTACCATCCGATGCAGGAACTGGCTTTAATGTGTTAAGTGTTGATGTTCATGGGAGCCATCCCAGAAAACGAATGATGGGCGATACCACGAGAACTTATTATGTTATAGATGGTACAGGTTCATTTACGCTTGGTGATGATACTTCAGAGGTATCTTCAGGTGACCTATTTGTCATTCCACCAGACGGTGAGTATGAGTACAGTGGTCAAATGAGGCTCTTAGAGGTTAATGTCTCGCCAAATAACGAATTCAGAGACGAAAAGCTTTAATAGGCTAAACTGTTCCAGTCCTAACTGCTAGAGTATCGCAATAGAATACCACCCCTAGTTAATGTCTTCCACCTACTTAACTCCTCAAGGAGTGTGTTCCAATTCGAATGAACCAGGGCTACCATAAGCACTTTGACCTCTGTTAATTTTTGCAGAGGTTTTTTGTTGAATAAAATCTCTAAGGTGTTATTAAGTTCGAGTCTTGCTTGGTGATACTGTAAATACATTGCAAAAGTATGATTAATATGTTAAAATGAATTTTTATGACAGGTGAATTTGATACTCCAACAATTGGCGAAGCAAGCATACCTAAATTTGAATATGATAGGTTTAACTTACCCAAAAACATCGAACTTGATGTATATCTTGCTCCGCATGATACAAGTTTTGATTTACCCGAGAATTTACATGAAATCATTGGGTCAGCCGATATTGTTGTTATTGAGACAGAGGGTGGACATAAGGCAACTGAAATCAATGTTTTGACTTCACTTTCTAACGGAGATGTAAATGCATCAAATGTTTTCAAAAAATACAGACAATACTGGAAAAATCCTCTCTGGAAAAATAGGTTCTATGAAGCACTTTATGGCACTGGAGTAACAATTGTTGTACCTGATATAGAAATTGATGACCCTATTACACAAAAAACAAGAGAAGTAGTTAGACGAATTACACATGTTATTCAAGAACCTAATTATTTTACAGCTGTGGCTATGACTGCAGAAACCTTAAAAGAGAGACTAAGACTTCTAAAATTACGCGACCAACATATTCTCGAAACAGTAACTACAGACATCCAGACGGCTATAGAAGAATCAGATATATTGACTGCGAAAATAGCTACTCGCGAAAAAGTCTCCGTAGTAATGTTTTACGGGGGGCTGCATGAGTCACTCTTTGACGCTCTTGCCCTTAAGGCACTGGATGAAGACACGAGTACTATTAGTAAACATGATGAATTGGCCGTTCAAATGGTGCTAAAAGATATATACGATAAATATCTACGTGGTGAAAAAATTCAACCCATAGAATATGCTAGATACGGTTTAGAAACAATACTACATCTAATAAACCAAGTTTCCCCAAATAGAGATGGTGACAAGCCTTCGCAATCTTGGGTTAATGATATTTACGTAAGTGTAAATTCTCTAACTTCAGGAAAACAAATTAATGAATACCGTAATAAAGCACTCGATACGCTTAGGTCATTAACTAAGATAGGTTCTAGTTCTAGCTCGTAGAGTAAGCCAACTCTTTGTCGACCCTAGAGAGCTCTTCCCATCTACTCAACTCCGTTAGGATATGGTTCCAATTCGAATGAACTTGGGCTACCAAGTAGAGATTACAGATAGAGATTCACATTTACGTGAGTCTCTATTTTGATGTCATCCCTGTTAATTAGGTTCCAGTCCTGCTTGGTCTTTCGTTGTGATTGAGGTACCTGCTATAGTTAAAATAATAAATACTAAAGGGATCAAAATGAATCTATTAATCAATATTGCAATAGGCTTGGTCATAGGCTTATGGATGTATCAAGATGCTAAGAAAAGAAAATTAGAAAACCCTACCGTTTGGATTTGGATTGGTGTATTTTTAAGTATCATCGGGCTTTTATTGTATTGTTATTGGCATATATGGTCCAAGAAAGCAAAAAAGAAGACTTAGCTTGTAGTTTATGGTCCCACTCCTACCCAGTAGACTAAGTTAACAGATTGCCTCCCCTAGATAGGGTCTTCCAGCGTGATAACTCCTCGAGGAGTACGTTCCAATTCGAATGAATCAGGGCTACCATAAGCACTTTGACCTCTGTAGTTTTTTTGCAGAGGTTTTTGTTTACAAAAGTGTATAAGAAGTTAATAGGTTCGAGTCCTGCTTGGTGTTTGCTATCATAAGACTATGAAAACAATACTTGTGGATGCGATAGACGGACTAGTTTTTGACACAGGGGAGATATTCAAAGAAATGCATGACATGCTTGAAACATTTCCTAACAAGAAGATAGTCTTGACTGGTGCTAATAATGAACAGTTCAAACAGTTTAAATTAGACCGAGTTCCTTATGAAGTATTTACCCTTAAACACAACCCAGAAAAGATCGACCCTAAATATTTCAAAATTATGCTAGAAAATTATAGTCTTAAATCCGAAGATGTTGTTTTTTTTGAGCACAACCCCGAGGCTGTAAAGAGTGCTGAAACAGCTGGGATAAAGACGATGTATTATGACCCAGAAAAGAAAGACCTAAAGGCCCTGAAAGACTTTCTGACTGCAAATTTATAGAGTTTAACTCCTACGCCGTGTAAGTTTTGTTATTATGTAGACAATGAATACAAATCCTTCAGCCATACAAGTTCTCTGTTTTGGGGACAGTAATACGAATGGCACAAAGCCAGATAGAAGCGGCAGATATGCATCTAACGAACGTTGGACAGGTTTATTACAGCAACAACTTGGTGCTAATTACTACATCATTGAAGAAGGATTAGGCGGGAGAACAACAGATTTAGAACATCCAAAACCTAGTAAACCAAGTCGTAATGGTTTAGTTTACTTTAAAGCTTGCATTGATAGCCACATGCCGCTAGATATTATCATCATGATGCTTGGCCCCAATGACCTAAAAACTGTATACAATCGGTCTGCCGAAGATATAGCGACAGCACTCAAACAGTTCCCTGAGTATGTGTCACAATACTGCCAAGAACACCAGATTAAGCGGCCAAAGCTTATTCTAGTTAGCCCTGCTTATCTGAACGAAAATGCCTCCAAGTTTGTTGAAAGTATGCCTTCACCAGGCATTTATGATGAAGTCTCCGCTCAAAAATCTCGCCAGCTTGCACAGCCAATAAAGAGAATAGCTGAAGAAACGGATTGCATATACTTTGATGCCGCAGAGGTGGCAAAAACAGGTGAAGACGGCTGTCACTTAGATGAAGCGTCACACAAGCAACTAGCTCACAAGTTCGCAGAGATAATCAAAGACCTTGGTTCAAGTCCTATACGTTAGAGTAAGTCAACAGCATTCCACCCCCAGATAGTTCTTTCCAGCGACTTAACTCCTCAAGAATATCGTTCCAATTCGAATGAACCAGGGCTACCATAAGCACTTTGACCTCTGTTATCTCTAGCAGAGATTTTTTGTTTAACTACAAACCATACTGATTAATCACCGTCAAAGCCGGGTCATTAATACCATATCTATAATCCTTACTGCAGCAGCTACTCATGGGTGGGACCTGACTATTCCATTCCCACGGGATGAATCCGACCACGCCCTGCATGCCAAGCTGGGCACTGAGCTTGTTATTGAGCAAACTGGCCCTGGTAGTTAAGGTACCATTGACGGCTGAATCCCAATAATTAATGCCAACTTCTCCAATATAAATCGGTTTATTAACAGCTGCACACTGGGGAATCCTTGTGTTTAAACCGTTGCCAGAGTTAAAAGCGCTAGCATTAGTTGCCCCTTCGTAGTCATGGAAAGAACATAGGTCTAACTGTGGCACTGCTACAACAGTCTGGTAGTCACTACCATTTGTGCCACAGCTACCACTGCCGGCCATACCCAATGATACAAGGTGATTAGAGTCAATGCTCTTAATTAAGCCACCGACATCACTAGCAAAGTTTGCCATGACGGTGGCGGCATTAGATTGGCAAGTAGTTTCGGTTGAATCATTAAAGTTCTCAGCTTCGTTAACTAGCTCCCAAGCAGCAATCGTCGGGTTATTCTTGTAGCGTGATACTACGTCTTGGACATATTGCCGATAGGGAACATTCTCGTTGTAGGCCACTCCGCTAGCTGAACCTGAAAAAGTCTGGGTCTTATAGCCGGTGTTGTACCAATTGTAATCTTTAAATGCTGGCCCTTCATAGCTCCATTGATCAGCCAGAGTGGCGATGACTTTCAAGCCTTTAGACTGGGCTACTTGTAATGATTGATCAAATGATGCCCAATTGTAGCCACTAGTAGTTGGAGTGACTTCTTGCTCAAAGAACCAACCCCGGACGGTGTTAATTTTTGGGGCAACGCTTAACATTGAGGTCAAAGAGTCGGACAAGGTGGTAGTACTGGGTGCGTCGAGTAAATAGCCGGTGTTAGGCAGACGGTAAGAAACATTGAATCGCCAGACATTGTAGCCCAGCATCCTAAACGGCTGCCCATTAAGCAGCAGCTGTTGACCAGAGCGAGTGATGAAATTGGAGTTATTACTAGTGTTACTCACTGTCACACCCACACTATTACTATTTGTGTTACCAGCTCCATCATAGGCGGTTGCACTTATAATATGACTGGCATTAGATAAGTTAGTGGTGTCTAAGGCATAGGTATAGGAAGAACCGGATGGAATAGTTGAAATAAGATTATTGTCTACGAAGAAATCGACCTTCGCAACTCCTATGTTGTCACTGGCATTAGCCGAGACATTGACAGTACCAGTAATAGTAGCGCCATTGGTAGGGGTAGTGAGAGCAATCGTTGGTTTTGTACTATCTGGACGTTTGGATGAGGGAGTGTTCTTAAAACCAGTAATAATGTCTAAATACAGAACACGACTACAGCTGCTAGTAGTGTTCGGGTTAGTAAATTGGGCGGTTACCGCATGACTACCAGCTGGCAGGCTGGTAACAAGAGTGGCTGGGTAGGTTGTCCAGTTAGTACTAGATACACCAGCAGTCAGTACTTTTTTTCCGTCAATAGAGATTGAGACTAAGGGGGTACCAACACATTGATCACCACGAGCTCGAATAGTTAAAGCAGTCATAGTATCAGAGGCAGTTATATTCCCGCTGGCAACAGTCGAGTTGGTAAATTTCAGGGCTTTAGATCCACTTGCTGCACCATCGCTAATCACCTGGCCAGAACCAGTCATAGATTCAGCCTCCAAGGTGCCCACGTTACCAGTAGCTGCAAAACTCTTGAAGATGAAGTAGCTACCGATTAATGCAAATAAAAGAATAAAGCCGACAAATCCAGGGTTATTCCAGGGGATATTTCGTTTGGATGGTTTAAAGCGTTTAGTCTTAGGTTGGTTTGTGTCGGTGAGATCACCATATTGGTTAACTGCTGGTACAGGCTGAGTCTGCTCTGGTTCTGTAGCATCTAGATGAGTATTAGTATCTACCATATGATAACCATGATGACCTTTTGGGTGTTTGCTTCTCATTTTCTTTTTAGGCATTGACTACTGTTTAGTGCTTATTATATTTATGGTTATTGTTACAGTACATGTGGGGTTTGTCAAAGTAAAGTTGTGCGATGAATAAAACTAGGTCTATGGCTACACTTGTCGTTAGGGAATAAGTTTTTCCAGCGACTTAACTCCTCAAGAAGTAAGTTCCAATTCGAATGTACTTGGGCTAACAAGCATGAGCATTATAACCTCCGTAAAAGGAAGTCCTTTAAAGTGGCTATTTTATTACAATTTTGATTTCAGGACTATAATGGTAAGTATTAATTTAGGAGTTGCGATGGCACTATTTTTAGGAATTCATGATATGGGTGGACCAATCAGCGAAGAGTCAATTCAAAACAGTTGGAGCAGTTATAAAAAAGCTTGTGGAAACCATAATTGCCAGCCCTTGCATGCACATGTTGGCGCCGAACATGGTAAAGCTTTTTGTATTACTGAAGCCCAATCAGTACAAGATGTCCAAGCTGCCCACGACGAAGCCAAAGTACCCGTCAAAGAAGTTATCCCAGTTAAAGATCTAAAATAGCACTAACGTTATAGATTTGTTTCCAGCGACTTAATTCCTCAAGAAGTAGGTTCCGTTCTGCTCCGGCAGAGTATTGCATATTTAATGTGATTATGTTTAAATATTATTAATGAGTGACTTAGGTATTCCGGTTGAAATATGTGACGAAAATGCTCTTAAGATTATAAGAGGTTTTGTTGATAATAATTGTGTACCCTCTCCAGAGAACGTTGCAGTCTTAGATCAAACAGATTTAGTACTTCTTTCTGGACAATTTGTTGGAGCAGGTAAATCCACTTTTATTCAGGAATTGGAACGAAGAGGAAGGATTAATATTGCTTCTTGGACTAATAGAGAACTTCGACCTGGTGAAATTGAAGGTGTAGATAAATGCGTACGCAGTTTAGGTCAACTGACTACTGCTGCAGAAAATGGTGATTTGTTAGAGCTTAAGGAGGTTCGGGAAGGTATTTTCTATGCCACTCCGGCTAAATTAAGTCCAAACAGTCGTTATGTTAAAGACCTAGAGCTTAAAGGTGCACTGAGGCTGCGTAAATATGCACCAGAACTGTCAATTGTCGTGCCTATCCCACCTTTACATGAGGTAAAAGCCGGCGGAGTGTTAACAGAGTGGGAACGTCGAATAGTCTTAAGAGAAGGCTTCCAAAAGGCTATTAGCGATAAAGATATTCAGGATTTACAAGGACGGTTAGAGGGAGTAGCTGAAGAAGTTAACAGAATATATGACGAAGCTCTAATAAGCGACCCAAATACGGCGATTATTGTTAACGATAGTTTATCTATTGCCCTTAATTCAATGAACAAGTTTCTAGCTACCGGTGATAAGCCTCAATATTTAAGTGAATTAGGTGGTCTTTTACGCAGTTTTAGATTAGCTGGTCACTTACACCGCCTAAAAGATGTGGCTGTTGTTGCGTTGGCAGCCTAGAGCGATAGGTTTAGCGCTAGCCAAACATATAATTGATTTTCATCATGGTTCAATCAATGCTAATAGTAAACCAGGTAAAGGCTCTATCTTCACCATACAACTACCCATAGCCTAAAAAGTAGCTACGTTTATCTCGATTAGGAGAGTAACTAAAGTAGTACACTATATCTAAGCCGTACTTTAATTAGTTAGGAGTCAAAAATGACTAAAATTGAAAATAAATCTGTAAAAGTTATCAACCGTGGTGGTCCACTCGGTGGTGCTTACTTTATTACCTATATTGGTGCTGCTGTTTACTTCGTTCAGCACTCAATTGGATTTTGGGGCTTTATTCTTGCTTTGTTAAAAGCTGCAGTCTGGCCGGCATATGTGATTCACAGTGTACTCGGTCTTCTCCACGTCTAAGTATTAAAAACCGGCTTATAATAATTGTAAAATTTTTCAATCTTGTAATAAATATTACTGAAGATTTATTAAGCCTACATTAGAATTAACTATGTTAATTAAGTGATGGGAGGATTTTATGGTAAAAGGTACAAGTCAACGCGGCTTCGCTAGTATGGACCCAGAGAAGCAACGGGCCATCGCCAGTAAGGGTGGCAAGAAAAGTGGGGGAAACTTTAGAAACGATCCCCAAAAAGCTAGTCGAGCTGGTAAAAAAGGTGGACAAAGGAGTAGACGCTAAGTGTTAACTTTAATTTCCAGAGGTTCTCTTAGAAAATACCGGACTACGGCATTGCATCTAATTAATCTTAAGGAGTAGATCTGATGAGAATTAGAAATAAAGCCAAAATTGTAAAAGATAAAGAAGTTGTGGCTTATTTACCAACCCATGCATTAGATAGTCTGCCCACGCATCAAGACAATCAATACGATTTCAGTGGTGTGAATTTAGGACGTCAAGAGTCATTTCCCTGTGCTAAACGATCATTCTGGGGCAGTCAAGTAGTTGTGAGCGTCATTCGCAAACGCTTACCACAAAACCGAGTATCGTTAGCCCACTAGCATAATATTAAAACTGTTATTTATGCAGATTTTGACGGACGCTATCTATAATGTGCCCAATAAATGGCACCTGGTTAAAAAAGCTTAAGACCCATAGCAGCAGCGCTATTACAATTGTTCCACCTAGGAATGCTCCCGCTCCTCCAGCTAAACCTTTATAAAAGCTAAAAGTTAGAGCTTGTTTTTTATTAACATAGTCGGTTTCATAGAACTGTTGCAGTTTTTTACCTAGTTCCAGAAGTTCACTATCTTTTAATTTAGTTTTAGCCGGCGATTTCATAAACATCATTATATATACAATTTAATTCTTATAACCGATAAAGATGTCTATTCTATTATCTGGATCTGTCGGATCACTTAACCTTTTAACTTTACTAAAACCAGCTTGCTTTAGGGTATCCAGCCAGGTTTTACGGCTAAATAAACCACAAAACTGTCGGTCTACAATTGATCGAATTTGCCCACCCTGTTTTAGAGCTATCACAAAATCATAGTTATACTTAGTATCTGTTGGATCATCATCAGACACCCACTCCATGTAGCGTATTGAACGGTTTCCACTATCGTATTCATGATATTTAGTTTGGGGATTAAATGTTTCTAAAGTTGTATCTGGGGCAGTGACTATCATGCCGCCCGGATCACAGTGCCCATAAGCAGTTTTAAAAGCGGCCAGTAAATCTTTTTTAGTTAACATATATTCAATAGCATCATGTATAAACACTCCGTCAAACTGTTGGTGGAGTCTTAAAGTGCGCATATCACCTACAATATGTTCACAATCCGGATTTTGCTTCTGGCTCATTTTAAGCATTTCCGGTGATAAGTCAGTTAATGTCATTTTAAAATCTTTTTTTAAATAATAGGCATTATTACCACCGCCTGCGCCTAGTTCTAAAATTGTCTTTGCCCCAGTTTGTTTAAATAATTCGCCAAAAAAAGCAGCTTCTTGTTGGTAGTGATTAGTTGGTGAAATTAATTGCCACCAATCGGCTAATTCGGTATAAAGCTTGGGTAGTTTTGAACTCATGATCTTATTTTAACATCGTAACTATCTAAGTAGTAAAATTAATAATTGACAAAAATGCAAATTCATGTATAATGAATAGTATCGTATTTGATAAAAAAATATAAAAAAGGAAACCGATATGAGTGCCAAAGACTTAGGTTATGAGCTATTGCCCACTGCCGACGAAAAAATCAGCCAGTTTGACGAACTGCTCAGCGAGTAATTAATAAAATTATATCTAGATATTACTGGACACTATGAACGCCAGTAGCTATAGGCAAAGTAGGTGATTCCTGATAATCATCTGGTAACATTTGTAACTGGTCAACGGCCGAATCAGCAGTGGGTACAAGTCGTTCGATATCATATGGATAGATGTGAGTATAGTCAATCATGTGTTGAAGTGGTTCAAAGACTTGACCTGTCCGACGTTTATATGTCCGGTTCATTTCAGCTTGAGCGACAGGCTGGCTGACAAGACCGTATATTCTACCAAGTACATCAGCAGACGCAGGCGTTGTAATCAAGTCATGGCGGATAAGATTACCGCGATTATCTAGGTCAATCTGTCTTCCTAAAATATCCCCCAGCGATACTTTTACTTGTCGGATATCAGAACCACTATTATCGCTTTTGGTAGTAACTTCCCATGCGAATGATTGGCTTTGAGCACGTCTCCCGTCAAATATAACTCTAACGATAGGATCATGACCTTTTAACTTAATTTGAGCTATTTCTGAACTGTCGTCGAACGCTATAAGCTCATCCATATCAGTTAAGTATGCTCGTACGACTATACCGGAATGTCGATCGAACATTCGAGAATTTGCTTTCCAAAATTTGTTAGCGTAAGCAACATGTTTACTAGCTTCAACGGTGGCTTCATCTGATAAAAAAGATCGACCACTAAGCCGATCTGGATGTTCTATTTTTTCAGCTGGGTGCATAGGAGTGTATACCATACTGAAACTAAAGTATAGCAATTATGCTTTACTTTGCACAAGCATAAAAACTATGAAACAGTAGTAAAACATGTTATATTTACCCCTGTTGTAAGGCAGGGTAGCTCAGTTGGTTAGAGCACAGGACTCATAAGCCTGGGGTCGCGAGTTCAAATCTCGCCCCTGCTACCAAGCAATGGTTCTATGACTTCTATACCAGAACAAATTTTATTTGACGAATAGTTAATCATTGTATGTAATATAGGTATGGCTCAATTTTGTGAAGGCTGCCCTGTAGCAGGAGATTGTTTAGGTGAAATTGTTGAAATAGAATTTGATAGTTTTGAAAACTGTAGATTTGTTATGAGTTCATTTCCTCATTGGGAGAACAGGCTTACCCACGTTGCGCAGTGCATTGACGATGAAGGAGGGGAGTCTGAGATGATGCAAGAAGTGGATGCCATCACTCTAGAAGAACGAGTTGAAGTCTGTACTGAACCTAAAGAAGTTATAGAGCCAAGATCTTTTCGGCGTAAACCTAAAATAGTTAAAATCTGCAGAGCTTTAGGAATAAAACCTAATTTAACTACTTGGGATAAAGATCGTTATGAGCAGCATTTAAATAGTCCGGACGACGGTACTATTTTTGATGGTTAAGGACTAATTGAACGATCTCTCGATACCGAGACTACTATTTATAATGCAATGATTTAAGTAGAATAAAGCCTTGTGTATTGTTGATTCTGCTAACTTCACTTTTGACAAAAAATAAGCACAAAGTCTATACTTAAGCATGGATAAAGTATCATCATTGGCTTTGACCTTTGATGATGTGCTGCTGAAACCCGGTTATGCCGGGTTTTTTCGTTCTCAAATAAATATTTCTAGTAATTTAACTAAAAAAATTAAACTTCAGGTTCCACTGGTATCATCTCCCATGGATACTGTCACCGAAAATAAACTAGCTATTGTGCTTGCTAAAGTTGGCGGCCTAGGCTTTATCCACCGTAATTTAACTATCCAAGATCAAGCCCACCAAGTTAAGATGGTTAAACGGCAGAATTTACTTGTTGGTGCAGCTATAGGTAGCAGTGCGGGCTTTGAAAACAGAGTTGATAGTTTAGTCAAAGCCGGCGTCGATATTCTGCTAGTTGATTCAGCACACGGGTATTCAAAACAAGTAATAAGTACAGTAGCGGCCATCAAGAAGAAATATAAAGTTGAGGTAATTGCCGGTAATGTAGCTACGGCTGCAGGTGCCAGAGCTTTAATTAAAGCTGGTGCCGATGGACTACGCGTCGGAATGGGTCCTGGTGCTATTTGTACTACTAGGATTATTTCAGGCATAGGTATGCCCCAACTAACAGCCGTTATGGACGCTACCCAAGTAGCTAGTAAAGCCGGCATTCCAGTTATAGCTGATGGCGGCATTAATTATTCTGGCGACGTCACAAAAGCACTGGCTGCTGGTGCTTCGAGCGTAATGATCGGCCGATTATTTGCCGCTACCAATGAGTCAAGTGGTAAAAGCATTATGCTAAGGAAAAAACAGGTTCCCAAGCGATTTAAAAATATTATAAACGGTGCTGATAGCTATGAATTTAAACAATACCGAGGTATGGGTTCTGTAGGAGCAATGAAAAAGGGAATAAAGGTTAGCTCAGAAGACGAATTTCATGGCAAAAGTTACTCCGACGATGTATTGATTGCTGAAGGCGTGGAAGGATTGGTGCCAGTTAGCGGTAGCATTTCTGAGCTAGTGGCCCAGTTAATAGGCGGTCTAAAGTCCGGCATGTACTACATTGGGGCTAAGTCAATCAAGCAATTGCAGACTTCAGAATTTGTAAGAATCACTCAAGCCTCGTTGCATGAAAGTCATCCTCACGATCTGTTTGTAACTCATGCCGGCGGCAATTATTAAGTTAATTATCTTCTGGGAAAAAGTACTCAGGATGGGCATCAAACTCTGAGCGTAGTTTTTCGTAATACCTAGCAACTTCGCCATGGCTTTGGGCTTTTTTACGATGTGGTTCAAATTGTATATTAAATCTTTTTTGGGTAATTTTGCCTCGTATATAATAGAACCCCTTATCTTCGTAAAGTAATAGAAGTGCTAAAAACTTATCTAAGGCGTGAACAAACAGAGCTTCGGCACTGTCTTTTTTCTCATACATATCAATAGTTTGGCCGATATTTGGAAAATTTGAAAAGTCTTCTTTAATTTTATTAAGTGCCTTAAGTTCCCGATCATGTTTAGAAGCAAGTTTTTCGTCTGCTGCCCAAACCGAAGTATCACCTGCGAATACTTCTACCAAGTCATGTAAAACAGCAAATGCACATGCCTTAAAAACATCAATATTCGAATCAATCTTAGGCGCTAATGCCAAAGTAAGAAACGCAAGTGACCAAGAATGTTCAGCATCTGTTTCATTTCGGTGATTTTGAATAGGCAGTGACAAATCTCGTTCCAACTCATAAAAAGGCAAAATTAGTTCACGAACAAGTAATTGTATATCTACTACACTAGGTTTATTATTGCTTGACGCCATTTTCTTGTATTGTCCTTATTCCTAATCGGCCATATGTTGTAGCTATTTTCTTCCCCAGCGAATGCGGCTCCAAATGCGCTCATGATAATAATAGACAATTGTGGCAAGCACTGTGTTCCAACCAGTAATTGTTAAGGCTTCGGAAGTCTTGTGTGTCACAAAATAACTGACTGAAAATATCATGACCACAATTATTAAGCGGTAAGTTACAGTTTTAGCAAGTGAACGTTTCCAATGATCATGGTGTTTACTCATTAATTAAGTCTAGCATTATTCCCATTCGACTGTGCCTGGAGGCTTGCCAGTTAAATCGATACCGAACCTTCCAATTCCCCGAACTGAAATTGCTGCTCGTCTTTGGGCATCAAGTGCAATTAATGGTAATTGGTTTGTTCCTGGAACTGCAGCTGAACCAACCATAAAATCGTTAGTAACAAATGGTCTAACGACCAAAAGCCGCTCATATCGATGATCAATTGCCAGCGGCGTAGTTATAATTGGTTCTTGACTTAGCAATCTTAGTAAACCAAAATTTTTTATTTCGTCATTTACTAAATCATCGGCTTCCTGCAAAGTTTCCACATTTGAAGGAGTAATTGTAGTTGCAACTAGGCTATCAAACAAAGAACGTTTTTGGCTGATTCGTTCACCAAACATAAAAATTACTCGACTAATGTCGTTAATTACTCTCGGTATCTCGGCAGCTAATTCCATATTTTGCTCCCAGTTTGACTCGCCATCGGTACTAATTGCTGCGACATATTTATATGTTCTATCATCACCTTGCACACCGACTGATCTTATAGGTAATAAATGGACGGAAGTATCACTGTCTGCAAATTCATGCATTGAATTTTCTACAGCCCGTCTACCTTCAAAATCTGCCCCACCGTATGAACAGATAATTCGTATAGCTAAACCGGGTCCCGGAAACGGTTGACGCCACACAACTTCAGGGGGTAGACCAAGTTCAATACCAAGCTCACGTACTTCATCTTTGTGTAATTCATCTAATGGTTCAACTAACATACCGCGTTTTCGCCACTCCCGCATTAACGGAGTATCATTGTGATGAGTTTTTATTTTCTTAGCGCTTTTGCCGATGCCAGCACTTTCAATAATATCGGGGCGTAAAGTCCCCTGACCTAAATAGGCACTTTCTGGATCTAAACCTAGTTCTTTAAAAGTAGCTTCGATTATCCTAGTAAAAGTGTCACCGATAATGTGACGTTTTGCTTCTGGATCTGTTTCACATTCCAGGGTATTTGTTAGTTTACCGTTATATAGTGTCGTAGCATTTCGAAAATCATCTGTAGCATCTATAAAATGTATATTAGGTAAACCCTGTTCACGCAAAGCATTTAAAACTAATTTAGATTCACCTTTACGCATTAATCCGGTGTCGATATGCACGAGGTGCTGCCGGGATCCGACTTCTTCATGAAGGGCGGCAGCCAGAACAGTGGAGTCTACACCGCCGCTTGCCAATGTAACGACTGGCATTTTACCTACTGTTCTTATAATTCGATTTTGAACCGTGGCATGCTTTGCTTCGGAAGTATAGTTAAGTTCAAGGCCAGCAGTATCTCGAATAAAATGCTTAAATAGTTCTTCACCGTTTTCCGTTAGGTCAACTTCTGGATGGAACTGTACACCAATTTTAGTACCAGTTTCATCTTTATAAGCAGCGACGGTTTGATGATCACCTTCACGCGAAAGCGCTAAGACTTTAAGCCCAGGCGCCAAGTTGTCTACAGTGATGCAATCGCCAGCATTCATTAGGACTTTTGCCTTATTGCCAAACCCGGCAAAAAAAGGGTCATCAGGCTCTGAAATATCAATCACAGATTGACCGTAGCGTCCCTTAACTCCTTTCTCGACAGTCCCGCCACGGGCTTTATTAAGTAACTGGTGACCAAGACATATAAATAATCCTGGCAGCGGAAATTCTTTTGAAAATATCTTTGGGTCACATTGTATAGGTGATGACTCATCATAAGCGCTATCGCCACCACCAGACACTACATATGCATCACAATTTTCAAGTAATGTCTCAGCACTTACATCAGACGGGTAAATGATCGTATCGGCGCCAATTTCGCGGATTTTACGGTCTATAGGTTTGAGCAGTTGTGAGCCTACATCGACAATTCCGATTCTGGTGGCACGCGGTTCCAGACGCTCAGGTATGCCTAATTGTTCTCCACCCCGATCCTGCATTTCACCGTCCATTACTGATAAGATATTATGTATGCAAATTGAAGTAAAGCCAGGAAAGTATATTGTAGCTGTGAGTGGCGGTGTGGACTCGATGGTTTTGCTGCACTTATTAACGGGGCAGCCTCAGCTTAAATTAGTTGTGGCTCACTTTGACCATGGTATTCGTAAAGATTCCAAAATAGACCAACTATTAGTACAACGGACAGCCCAAACCTATGAGCTGGAGTTTAGCAGTGAAAAGGGAAACTTGGGGGCCAAAACCAGTGAAGACACTGCACGTCAGGCTCGCTATAAATTTCTAAACAAAGTAAAAAGTGACTTTAAGGCCCAAGCAATTATTACTGCTCATCATCAAGACGACTTATTGGAAACTGCAGTTATAAATATGCTTCGCGGTACTAATCGTCGTGGACTATCTTCACTTAAATCAACACCAGAACTTGTAAGGCCGCTACTTAACATCCCTAAAAAGGAGCTTATGGCTTACGCAAAAAGCCATAAAATTGCTTGGCACGAAGATAGTACAAATTTAGATACCGTATATTTACGGAACTACGTACGTCTTAAAATCCTACCGAGATTAAGCAAATCGCAGCGCCAAACATTAGTTGGTCACATCAATAAGCTTGGCAAACTTAATAAAAGTATTGATGAAATTTTGAATCAACAAATAGCCAAACATAAACAATTAGATAGGCAATGGTTTATTTTGCTACCGCATGCTCTTGCCAAAGAGACAATGCATACTTGGCTAATTAATAATCAGGTCCGCGATCTAGATAAAAAACGACTTGAACTATTAGTTCGAGCAGCTAAAACTTTAGCACCAGGTAAGCAGGCTGACGTCAACAAGAGCTTAGTACTTAAGATTAATAGTGAAGAGTTGGCACTCGTGCACCATGAGCGCTAGCATTCATTTGGTCGTTTCTGTATAATATGTCGGGTATGGATAGACAACCATTTGGTAAACAACCAAATTTAGGAGGTAACAAACGCAAAAATTTTAAGAATTTTGGGTTTGTTGCTCTACTTATTCTTTTATCTTTAGCAGCACTGGCGGCCTTTAATCAGCCCAGCCAACTTAAAGACGAACCATTTTCTCAGGTAATATCAGAGGCTAATAGCGGCGTCGTAAAAGAGATTGCCATTCAGGGCGACTCTCTGCAGGTCACTAAAAAGGGTGATGCTAAGCCCACTACAAAATCTTTTAAAGAAACTGGTTCCAGTATCTATCAGCAAGGCCTAACTAATAAGAACGTAGTCGTTGATGTTAAAGCTCCCAGCAGTGCTACTGCAACTTGGACAAACGTTGGACTGTCTATCTTGCCGGTAGTGTTAATAAGCTTAGTATTATTCTTTATGATTAGAAGTGCTCAAGGCCAAGGCAATCAGGCCCTTAGTTTTGGTAAAAGCCGAGCTCGCTTATATGGTAATGAAAAAGATAAGGTAACCTTTCGCGATGTGGCTGGGGCGGCTGAAGCCAAAACAGATTTACAAGAAATTGTAGAATTTTTGAAATTCCCTAAAAAGTTTGAATCCTTAGGGGCCAAAATTCCTAAAGGTGTATTGCTAATTGGTCCACCTGGCACTGGAAAAACCATGATGGCCCGGGCTGTAGCTGGCGAAGCCAACGTACCATTTTTCAGCATATCCGGATCTGAATTTGTAGAGATGTTCGTTGGTGTTGGTGCCAGCCGAGTACGCGATCTGTTTGCTAAAGCCAAGAAAAACTCGCCATGTATTATCTTTATAGACGAAATTGACGCTGTCGGCCGTCGCCGAGGTAGTGGTATGGGTGGTGGACACGATGAGCGTGAACAAACTTTAAATCAGATTCTAGTCGAAATGGATGGATTTGAACAAGGCACAAATGTAATTGTGCTGGCAGCCACTAACCGTTCTGACGTACTAGACCCTGCCTTACTGCGACCGGGACGGTTTGATCGCCGTGTCAATATAGAACTTCCTGAGCGCCGAGATCGCGAAGCCATTCTTAAAATTCACTTCGCTAAAAAACCTTTAGCCAAAGACGTCGATTTAGATGCCTTAGCTGCTAAATCAGCTGGTTCATCGGGAGCCGATTTATCTAACATAGCTAACGAAGCAGCCATAATTGCAGCCCGTCAAAACCACCATCAAATTACCCAAGAAGATTTAACCGAAGGTTTTGAGAAAGTAGCCCTTGGTCCAGAACGTAAAAGTAAAGTTATGAATGAAAGGGAAAAAGAACTAACTGCTTATCACGAAGCTGGTCACGCCGTAGTGGGCTTTGTGTTACCAGATAGTGATTCCGTGCATAAGGTTTCTATCATCCCGCGCGGTGGTATTGGTGGCGTTACCTGGTTTATTCCACCGGAGGATAAGAGCTATCACTCGGTCATTGAATTTAAAGACGTTTTGGCTCGCATGTTAGGTGGACGGGTAGCTGAGGAAGTAATTTATGGTAAAGACCGTATTACCACTGGCGCTGGCAATGACCTACAAAAAGCTGCTGAGCTGGCCCGTGACATGGTAGTTAATCAAGGTATGGGATCTAAGTTACGCGACCAAGTATTCCATGTCGATGAAGGGATGATGCTAGAAAAATTAGTCCATGAGAGGCAATATTCCGATGAAACGGCTAAAGTAATTGATGATGAGGTAGAAAATTTAATTACAGAAGCTGCCCATCGAGCTCGAGAAGTTATTAAAACCAATATGGACAAACTGGAAAAGCTTAAAAACCGCTTGCTAGAGCGAGAAACAATAGAAGCTGCCGAAGTTAAAAAACTTCTGGAAGATGCTGTTATGCCTAAAGCCGCAGCCCTATATTAGTATTTAGACTACGGTTTTTGACACAGGAAGTGACTTTTTACTAGGTGGTAAGCATTAGATTAATCTATAATCTAGGGAAATGGCTGGCCCAGATAACAGAGCAAAATCCAGAATTTCACTAGGTAACGCGGCAACCTTACTGATAGTCGCCACCTTAATGGCGCAGCTGCTTGGCTTCTTTCGAAATCGTTTGGTCAGTACTAACTTCACAGTTGTAAACCCTGGTGGGACTGATGCCTTCTTTGCGGCCTTTCAAATACCAGATTTCTTTTTTCTGACTATTGCCGCCGGTGCCTTGGGAGTAGCTTTTATGCCGGTATTGGCTGATAGATTGCATAAAGGGGACCGTAAAGGTATTTGGGACATTACCAGCAGTCTATTAAACCTTTTGACTATAGTGATGTTTATAGTGGCTCTGACTATATTTATATTCGCTAGACCACTGCTGCACTACGTGGTAGCACCTCATCTAGCTTCGCATGAACTTGATCAAGCTACTAACATCATGCGGATTGTAGCCCTAAACCCCTTACTGTTTACAATTTCAGGAATTTTGATGAGCGTTCAACAAAGCTTTGGGCGGTTTTTCTTTTACTCAGTTGCTCCATTATTTTATAACTTGGCAATTATTTTTAGCATTTACATATTTAAATACAACCTCGGTATTATTGGTCTGGGTGTGGGAGCACTTGTCGGGGCTATTTTGCAGCTTATAGTAGCCAGTTTTGGTTTATGGGGGCTTAAGTTCCGCTGGAAACCGAAGATTAATTTTAAGTCCGATGATTTTAAACTAATTATGCGTAAACTGCCAGCCCGCTCCATTGATCAGGGGGTGGACTCCATTAACAGTATTGTCGAGACTAACCGGGCGACAGTTTTAGGACGAGGTGCGGTAACCTATTATAACTTTGCTACAACACTTATGAATGTGCCGGTCATGTTATTTGGTACAGCTATATCTACAGCTGCTTTTCCTAGGCTAACTGAACGCTTAGCCCAACACCGCACTGATTTATTCCACCGTGATTTTTTTAAGATTGTCGAAATTATGATTTGGATTGCTATGCCAGTAGCCGTAATTGCCTACTTCTGTCGTGGCTACCTAGCACGCTTACTTTACGGAGGCGCAGCGCCTCAGGTAGCTTTGGTATTTGGATATCTTTCAGTAGCTATTTTTGCCCGTATTATGTACACCATTTTGTCACGCTATTTTTACGCTCAAAAAGATACAGCTACGCCATTATTTGTATCATTACTGGTAATTGCCTTGAACGTTATATTGGTATTTAATTTAGCCAAACCTGGGTCTTACGGCCTAACTGGACTAGCCTTAGCACAATCAATAGCTGCAGTGGCGGAAATCTCTACCTTACTATTTATTATGTTGGTACGTGATCCATACATCGTTAATGCGGCATTCTGGGGGACTGTACTGAAAATTGTTTCAGTCACGGGGTTTAGTGTTATGACAGCCTTCGTTATGGTATCGTTACTTCCTCTAAAATTAGCTGATAGGGGATTTGTAACCTTAGGTTTTAAATTTGGTTTAATTGCTGGTGTAACAATGTTGGTGCACCTAGTGATGTCAGCTTTATTTGGGCTAGATGAAGCTAAGATTGCCTTTAATAAGGCTTACCGCATTATATTGAAGCCCATAAGGCTTTAAACCTAAGTATTGGTATCACCTCTGTTATACTTGATGGGATATGAATTCAGACGATATTAGGAATTTTTGCATTATTGCCCACATTGACCATGGTAAGTCTACGCTGGCTGACAGATTGTTGGAATTAACTGGAACTGTTGAAAAACGGCGGATGCGTGAGCAGCTACTCGACAAAATGGATTTGGAGCGTGAAAAGGGCATTACTATCAAACTCGCCCCTGTACGCATGGACTATCTGTTAGATGCTAAAAACTATCAGCTAAATTTGATTGATACACCTGGACATGTTGATTTCAGCTATGAAGTTTCACGTAGTTTAGAGGCTTGTGAAGGAGCCATTTTAGTAGTTGATGCTACCCAAGGTATTCAGGCCCAGACGCTAGCAAATGTCTATTTAGCTTTAGCGGCCGATCTAAAAATCATTCCAGTTTTAAATAAGATTGATTTGCCAGCAGCCGATATTGAGCGAACTACTAATGAAGTGGTTTCATTACTTGGCTGTAACTATGAAGACATATTATTAATTTCAGCTAAAACCGGCCAAGGTGTCGACGTGCTACTGCAGCGGATAGTCACAGATATTACCAGCCCCACAGGCCATTCTAATAAACCAACCAGAGCCCTAATTTTTGACTCCTACTATGACGATTTCAGGGGTGTAATTTTATACATAAGAGTGGTTGACGGTAGTATCGCTAAAGGTCAAGCCATTCGTATGATGGCATCAAGTAGTGACGGCATGGCTCTTGAAGTCGGTGCCTTAAAACCAGACATGGTAGCTAAACCATCACTTGATACTGGCGAGATCGGCTATATTGTCACTAACCTCAAGAGTACCCGTGAGGCTAAAGTTGGCGACACCATAACCTTAACATCTAATAAAGCGACTACGGCGCTGCAAGGCTATAAAGATGTGAAACCATTTGTTTATGCTGGATTTTTCCCAGATTCTGGTGAAAACTACCAATTACTTAAAGACGCCGTAGATAAACTAAGCCTTAGTGACTCGGCTCTACAGTTTGAACCTGAAAACTCACCAGTACTTGGATTTGGCTTACGCGTCGGCTTTTTAGGTTTACTGCACATGGATATTGTGCGTGAACGTTTAGAGCGCGAATACGATCTTGAGCTAGTTATAACCAATCCGTCAACTGATTACTCGGTAACACTAAGTAGCGGCAAAGTTATTGATATAAAAAGTGCTGCTGACTTACCTGACGCAACATTAATTACCGAAATCCGTGAGCCTTGGATTAAAGGTGAAATTGTCTGTCCTAAAGATTATGTCGGATCAGTTATCCAATTAATTATTAGCAAGCGCGGTATCCAAAAAAACATTTCATACGTTGATTCCCAATTAGCAGTTATTACCTTTGAAGCGCCTTTAGCTAATCTATTAACTGACTTTTATGATCAACTTAAAAGTCTAACCTCTGGTTACGGCTCCTTTAATTACGAATTAGCCGATTACCGAGCCCAAGACTTAGTCAGGCTCGATTTCTATGTAGCTGGAGAACGGGTTGATGCTCTAGGTATCATGGTACACCGTAGCGAAGCTCAAAACCTTGGTCACTCCATTGTTACTAAACTTAAAAATGTAATCCCGCGTCAGAACTTCCAAGTCAGTTTACAAGCAGCCATAGGTGGTAAATTCATTGCCCGTGAAGACCTCAGTGCCTATCGAAAAGATGTAACCGGTTATCTTTACGGCGGTGATGTATCACGAAAGAAAAAATTATTGGCCAAACAAACCAAAGGTAAAAAGCGCATGAAGCGATTCGGAAAAGTCGATATTCCAGCAGAGGCCTTTACGGTAATGCTAAAGCGCGATTAAATCGTGCTAAATCTCTCCTAGATTACTCAATTAATACTACAACGAACTTAATTTAAGTACCTATATGTAGCTCTATCTTCAGATTATTTTCTTTTAGCGCCAGGCGGCTAAAATAGCACCGTTGATAACCAGTACTACCAGGAAATAGCCAGTGTTAATAGCCCAAAGTTTCTTGCGTGAAACTGCAAAGACGGTATTGACTCCTTGGGTAATCGCTACAAAGGCAATCCAGATTAATAGACCTAGATAAGCACCTTGAGCAACCGTGTGGGCTCCGCTCCAACCTACAATGAAAGCAAATATTGCGGACTGAACTAAGGCAGCAATTGTGGTAATGATGTAACTATTTGTTCCGTCACCCATCTGGTCCATTTTGCGGCCAACTAATTTAGCCCAATCTTTAGCAAATAAGACTGGTGAATACCAAACGGCCCCCACTATCATATTTACTGCAGCAGCCACAATGACTGCCCACCAGTTAATAACTATGTCTGGCATTTGTTCCTCCTTTAGCCGCCTAACTTAATGCAAGTTGCGGTATAACTAATACTTTTTATATACGCCAAAAAAGGTCAAAATACAAGGAGTTATTCAGATTGAAATGTCACCACCAAAAATTTTATAAAGATTAGGTTATTATTACTATATGCACTCAAGAGGTAAATTATTAGTTATATCCGGACCATCGGCCGGAGTTGGTAAAGATACCATCATTAAGTTATTTTTAGCCAAACATCCAGACTGGCAAATGCCAGCTTCTATCACCACTCGCCCAGCCCGCCCGGGGGAAGTTGAGGGTGTCGATATGAGTTTTGTAAATCAAACACAATTTAAAAAATTACGCGAAGCCGGAAAGTTTCTGGAAGCTATTCAGGTAGATAATAACCAGTGGTATGGCACCCTACGTGAACCGCTAGAAAACTTATTAGACCAGGGTAAAAATGTCATATTACGTAAAGATGTAAGAGGTGCGTTAGTTATTAAAGAACAAATTCCGGCAGCAGTTTTAATTTTTATTAATGCTGAGAGTTGGGATCAATTAGAAAGGCGTATTAGGGCTAGGGGAACAGAAGACGAAAGTGCCATTCAACGTAGACTCAAACTGGCTAAAACAGAAATGCCTTACCAAGACAAGTATGATTATGTAATTGTTAACCAGACTGGACATCCCGAACAAGGTGTTGAAGGAATTGAGAAAATTCTTCTTAAACAAAAAAGTAACTAGCACTCTTGACCTTTGACTGCTAATTAGCTAAACTAGCACTCATAAGCTTTAGGTGCCATTTATATGTTATTAACTAACCGTCAGCAGAAAATTCTGCAAGCTATTGTCGAGCAATACGCCGAAGTTGCTAGTCCTGTTGGATCTAGCTTACTGGCTAAGGCCTTTAGTGTGTCTTCGGCAACAATTCGTGCCGAGATGGCAGAACTAGAACGGTTGGGATTTATCCATCAACCGCACACTAGTGCTGGGCGCATACCAACTGATTCCGGTTATCGGCTGTATGTGAATCAACTGACTGAAGGCCACGATTCAGCACTGGAGAGGCGGGCTGAAAAAGCTTTATCGGCTCGGGTTCACAGCGGTGGAGTACCAGAACACACCATTCGTAACACTGTAGATACCTTAGTAGAATTAACACATAATTTGGGATTAGCCACCATTGGTAATCAGCTGTACATGAGTGGACTTTCTAATTTGTTCGGCCAACCAGAGTTTATCAATCGCGGTCAAGTCCAAGAGGTGGCCAGACTTTTAGATAATCTGGAACCATGGTTGCATGAGGTAGCACCCAACGAACCCTTAAGTGTCTATATTGGTAAAGAAAATCCGATTGGCGCAAGTGCCGGTTGTTCCTTGATTATTAGCCGGTTCCGCAGCTCCTACAGTGATAATAGCTATATTGGCGTTCTTGGACCGACTCGGCAAAGTTACCGCGATGTAATGAATCTAGTACGCCATGCCGGTGAAACTTTGGAGGAAGTATTATATGCCTAAGCCGAAAAAGACCCCAAGCAGTCAAAGTCAAACCTTAGTTAAAGAAATGCAAAATCAAGTCCTGTCCCTGACCGAAGCTTTACAGCGCGAAAGAGCTGATGCTGAGAATTTGCGCCGTCGTCATGACGAACAAATCGGTAGTCTCCAAGAAATGGTTAAAGCCAGCATAATCCAACAGTTACTGCCGGTTATCGATAATTTCGATCGAGCTTTAAAACACGTACCTAAAGATCTTGAGAAAAATGACTATGTAAAGGGTGTAAACGCTATTGTTAAACAATTTGAGAAGACCTTAGAAACTATTGGTGTATCACGTATAAAAACGGTTGGCGAACAATTTAATCCGCGACTTCACGAAGCTATCAGCATGGATGAGGGCGACGGTAATCACGAAGTTGTCGCTGAAGAACTGCAAGCTGGCTATGTTCTTGGAGATAATGTTATTCGTCATGCCATGGTAAAAGTTCGAATGGAGAAACAATGATGGGAGATGAAGGAAACAGTGCCGGTAGTGAAGATCATATAGATCATGAGGCATATTCCAAAAGTCATGGACTCGATCGACAAATACGTGGAAGTGATTTAGTTGAAACCAACCCAGAAGCTATGGTTCAACTTGGTTTTAGATATATGATACAAGGCCGTTTAGGCAGTATGACCGTAGACGCTTTGCGAGCTCAGCTAAGTAAAAAAAATGTTACAACACTACATATTCCGGAATTAGATGCTGAAAAGTTAGAAGAGTAAATGCTAATAATAGATGAATTTAAACGAATAGGAGAATAAATTATGGGAAAAACAATAGGAATTGATTTAGGAACTACAAACAGTGCTATGGCTGTAATGCAGGCTGGTAAGCCTGAAATAATTGCCAACAGTGAAGGTGCCCGCACCACGCCAAGCGTAGTAGCGGTTAATAAAAATAGTGAACGATTAGTTGGTCAGGTGGCTCGCCGTCAACAGGTCACTAACTCCAAGAACACCATATACGAAGTTAAACGCTTGATTGGCCGCCGTTGGGAAGATAAAGAAGTCCAGCGCGATCTTAAACTGATGGGTTACGAGATTGTTAAAAGCGGAACAAGCGTAAAAGTTAAAATGAGCGACAAAGAATATAGTCCTGAGGAAATCAGTGCCATGATTTTAGGCAAGCTTAAAAGCGACGCTGAAGCTTTCTTGGGTGGTCCAGTAACAGATGCAGTTATAACGGTGCCGGCTTACTTTGATGATAGTCAACGCCAAGCTACCAAAGATGCCGGTAAAATTGCCGGTTTGGAGGTTAAGCGAATTATTAATGAGCCGACTGCAGCAGCGCTGGCTTACGGTTTAGATAAAGGCCAAAAGAAGGATGAAAAAATTGCCGTATATGACCTAGGTGGCGGAACCTTTGACGTATCCATCTTAGAGCTTGGTGACGGTGTATTTGAAGTAAAAAGTACCAATGGTGACACTCACTTAGGTGGTGCCGACTTTGACCGTGTAATTGTTAATTATCTTGCTGATGAGTTTAAGAAAGAAAGCGGAATAGATGTTAGCGACGATAAAGCAGCTATGCAGCGATTGCGCGATGAGGCTGAGAAAGCCAAAATTGAGCTTAGCTCAACCAATGAAGTTGAAATCAACCTACCATTTCTAACAGCTGATGCTGATGGTCCTAAGCACTTTGAGCATAAACTGACTCGAGCCAAATTAGAAAGTTTAGTTAGTGAACTAATAGATAAAACAGCCGAACCAAGTGAAAAAGCCCTTAAAGATGCCAAACTTAAAGCCAGCGATATTGACGCGGTAGTGTTGGTGGGTGGAATGACCCGCATGCCAGCCGTTCAAGCTAAAGTAAAGAAAATTTTTGGCAAGGAACCAATGAAAGGTGTTAATCCTGATGAAGTAGTGGCCATTGGCGCGGCTATTCAAGCCGGTGTCTTGCAAGGCGATGTTAAAGATGTATTACTCCTGGACGTTACACCACTTTCGCTTGGAATTGAAACACTTGGTGGAGTTGCTACTAAACTAATTGAACGCAATAGTACTATTCCGACTAGCAAAAGCGAGGTATTTAGTACGGCGGCCGACAATCAGCCACAAGTAGAAATTCACGTTGTCCAAGGTGAGCGAGAAATGGTAGCCGACAATAAGAGTCTTGGCCGTTTCGTTCTAGATGGCATACCATCAGCACCTCGCGGTGTACCGCAAATTGAAGTTACCTTCAACTTAGATGCCAACGGTATTTTGAATGTTACCGCTAAAGATAAAGGCAGTGGCAAAGAGCAAAGTATTACCATTCAAAACAGTGGTAACTTAAGCAAAGATGATGTTGAGAAAATGGCCAAAGAAGCCGAAGCTCATGCTGATGAAGATAAAAAGAAGCGTGAGAGTGTCGAAGCCCGCAATATTTTGGATACGGCTATTTATCAGGCTGATAAAATGAAGAACGACCAGAAGGAAAAGTTGGCTGACGAGGACATGAAGACACTCAACGAGGCAATAGACGCCGCTAAAGCAGTAGCTGGCGAAGATAAAGCTGATAAAGATGAACTAGAAAAAGCCGCTAAAGAGCTTAGCGATAAAATAATGCCAATTGGCGCCAAGCTGTATGAATCGGCTAGTGCTGAATCTGAAGCTAAAAAACAAGAGTCTGGGGACGATAGTAAAGACTCCAAAGATAAGGACGAAACGGTTGAGGGTGAAGTAGTAGATGAAAAAGGTGAGAAATAATTCACTATTGGGTGATTAAATCCTGATGGTTTACTAAGATATTTATATGGCCAAAAGAGACTACTACGAAATCCTGGGTGTTTCTAAAAGTTCTTCAGCTGATGAAGTTAAAAAAGCATTTCGTAAAGCAGCTGTTGAACATCACCCAGACCGTGGTGGTAATGAAGAAAAATTCAAAGAGGTCAATGAAGCCTACGAAGTTCTGAGTAACCCAGATAAGCGCAAAAGATATGATCAATTTGGTCATGCTGGCGTAGGTAGCAGTGCCGCCAGCGACGGTGGTAATCCATTTGCTGGCTTTGGTGGTCAAGGTCAGGAATTTCATTTTGACTTCGGAGATTTAGGTCTAGGTGATATTTTCAGCAGTTTTTTTGGTGGAGGACCATCATCTGGAAGTAGACAAGGACCTAGCCGAGGTCGGGATGTTGAAACTTCAATAGAATTAACCTTTGAACAAGCCGTGTTTGGAACCGAAGTAGACTTACGCTTAAAGTTAGATGATGTCTGCGAACATTGTAAAGGTAGTACGGTGGAGCCTGGCTATGAAATGAAAACCTGTGATACTTGTAAAGGTTCTGGTCAAATAGTAAATCTCACTCGGACTATATTTGGCAATATTCAGCAAGCTAGTACTTGTCCCACCTGCAACGGTACAGGTAAGATACCTGAAAAAATCTGTAATGTATGTAAAGGCAACGGTACTCAACCCAAAACCCAAGATATTAAACTTAAAGTACCGGCTGGTGTCGATGATGGGGCCACCATTCGATTGCGCGAACATGGAGAAGCAATTGCTAATCCAGTTAATGGAACAGCCTCAAAAGGTGACTTATTTGTAAACGTCCGTGTCAAGCCACATAAACAATTCACCCGTGAAGGAGATTTGATATTAAGTGAAGAGCATGTTGGTATGGTAGACGCAGCCCTAGGCAGTGAATTAGAAGTTGATACCGTCGATGGGTTGGTAAACATGAAAGTTCCAGCCGGTACTCAAAGCGGTACAGACTTTAAGCTATCTGGTCACGGTGTACCGTATCTTAATGGTCGCGGTCGCGGTGCTCACATTGTGACGTTAATCGTAGATACACCTACTAAGTTATCTCGACATCAACAACAAATATTAAGCGAACTTTAAACTTAGTGGTTGTGTTTATTGACTACTGTTATTACAATAAGTTTAAGATGTCAAAACACCTCAATGACAGTGGGTTTATACCCATGATGATTGTGCTTTTAGCTGTAATTATTATTTTGATCGTTTTTATCTTTTTACACGTTCAAAAAGCTGCTAAATAGTATTGTAAAGATTACTAAAAAGTGGTATAGTTGTATAACTTATAAGCCATGAGACACTGTATCAACCGGAAGTAGAGAAGGTAAGTAAAAATGATAGATGAAAAAAAAGTTATAGGTGTGTTTGAGAAAGTCAGCTTTCCTAAGTTTGGTATGCCCGATATTATGGCTAAAATTGATACCGGTGCCTACACTGGTGCACTACATTGCACTAAAATAGAAGAAGAAAAAACTGCTAAACGCAAAACTTTGCGATTTTCACCATTTGATCACCCAGAAATTATCATAACTGCGCATGAATATAGGGCAACAACAGTGCGAAGCAGTAATGGTGGTAATGAAAAAAGGTTTGTGATCCAAACCGAAATTTTAATAGATGGCAAAAGGTACCCTATAGTTCTAAGCTTAGCTAACCGTAGTGCTATGAAATGGCCAGTTTTGGTAGGCCGCCGGTTCCTACGTAAAAATCATTTTTTGGTTGACGTACATAAAGGTACCAAGTACCCTCAAGCTGTGAAGGAGGTAAAGTCATGAAAATAGCCATATTATCTCAGGGCTCTGGTAACTACTCAACCAAGCGTCTAAAAGAGGAAGCTGAAAAGCACGGGCACGTAGTCCGAGTAATTAACTATGCCAAATGTTATGTGACCATTGAACAGAGTCATCCGGTAGTCCATTACGAAGGTGAAGATTTAAACGATATTGACGTAATTATACCGCGGATCTCATCCAGTTTAACCAAGTATGGCAGCTCAATTGTCAGGCAGTTTGAAGTCCAAGGTGTTTTTACAACTACCAGTTCAATCGCCTTAGTCCGTACGCGTGACAAACTGCGTAGCATACAAATACTAGCTAGGTCAGGAGTTGGAATTCCTAAAACCGTATTTGCTCGAGAGACTGCTGATGTAGAGGACGTTATTGAACAAGCCGGTGGGGTACCTTTAATTATTAAGGTCGCTCGTGGTACTCATGGAAGTGGAGTTGTGCTTGCAGAAACGCGTAAAGCTGCTCAAGCAGTAATGCAGGCTTTTTATGTCGAAGGTGTGAGTTTTTTAGTGCAAGAATTTATTGCTGAATCTGCCGGTACCGATATTCGGGCACTGGTTGTCGGTGGCAAAGTTGTAGCCAGCATGCTACGTCAAAGTTTGGATGACGATTTTCGATCTAATTTACATCAAGGTGGTCAAGGTACACCGATTAAGTTAACCGATGAGGAACGTAAGACGGCCCAAAAAGCTGCTCGAGCTATGGGCTTATCTATCTGTGGTGTAGATATGGTACGGTCTAATCGGGGACCATTAGTGCTAGAAGTTAATGCTAGTCCCGGTTTTGGCATTGAAAGCATTACTGATCACAACGTTGCTGAAAAAATCATCGATTACATTGAGCAAAATGCTTCCAAACAAAGACGTCGAGACCGCGTAGGCGCCTAAGTACTCTGTTCGGTGTTGCTTATGCTATTATGGGCGCATGCCAGCAGTAGTAATAATCGGTCTTCTAATTGGTGTTCCGGCTGTCATAATATTCTTCTTAAGGGCCAATGCAGCCATCGTTTTTTTATCACTTTGCGCCGGCAGTGTTTTGGCCCAGTTTGTTAGTAGCGATAGTGTAAGGCTTGTAAATTCATTTACACCCTCCAGCAACTCTGTAAATTTGGATACTATACGTCTAGGGCTACTTTATGCGCCAGCTTTTTTCACTATTTTATTTGTGCGTGGCAAAGTACATGGTATTAAAAATACTATTAATCTAATTTTGGCTCTCTCTGTTGGAATCGTGGGTGTTCTTCTAGCCGTACCATTAATGCCTGGGGGCATACGTCATAATATAACCAGTAGTAATATTTGGCCTACAGTTGAACAGTATCAAACGGTGATTGTAGCTATTGCTACAGTTCTTAGTTTACTGAGTTTGTGGTTCAATAAACCAGGTCATGGTAAAGATAAAAAGAGCAAACATAAATAAAGATTGAGTAATATGTTAAGTTTAAAAACTTGTTGCTAATCTTGTTTGATATTTTGTATTAGAAATTACTGAACTAAACCGCCACCAGTTGGATTTGTTGGTGGATTTTGCTGTGGTGGCTCATTTGTAGGTAGTGTTGGGTCTGTAGGTGGAGGAGGTGGAGGTGCTGGTGAAGCATCTGGTGGTTGTGAAGTTGGTGATGATGGCATAGTTGGACTAGCTACGTCTGGGCTTGGGGGTGGTCCAGCGTCAGACTGCTTCTTTTTAAACATACCTGTCAATCGACTGAATATAGAATTATGTTTTGGTTGCATTTTAACTCCTTGGTTATTTATATACTTATTATATAGCTTATGGTTTAAACATAATTATTACAAGCATTTTAGATATATACAGTTTGACTTTTGAGGAGTTATCAAGGATAATCACCCCCGTTAAGGGCCCATAGCTCAGCCGGTTAGAGCACCTGCCTTTTAAGCAGGGTGTCCTGGGTTCGAGTCCCAGTGGGCCCTCCAAGTATTCATAATTTCCATTAAAGCCGCCTCTTTCATCTGTAGGGTGGCTTTTTTGTTGGTTCGAGCCCAGATGTAGCGTTTCTCAAGTTCAGGGTAAGCATTGCAAATCGGCACCAACCATTCGTTTGGCTCGATGTACAGCGTATTGTCTTTGAGTATCAGGCTTTGGCCCAATGTCCGCAACGTATCTCTCTTGGTTCGGACGTCACCATTCTCAAAGTGTGATCGGGCATATACGGCGAAGTTGAATGCTTTCTCATTGAGTTCCATATTATTCTCGGCACGTCTCTCGGTATTGCGTAGTTGTTCATCAATACTGTTCAGCTCAACCTTGAGTAAGTTGCGTTGACGCTTGTAGTCGTCTTCATCTATCAACTCACGATGCAGGTAGCCGATAAGGCTATCAAGTTCACTCTGCATGGTCTTGCGTTGCTTTTGCAGTTTGTCATAAATACTTGTACGCTCACTGGCCTCAATCTTGTGATTGCGGCTCAACAGTTTTAATGCCATGTCTTTGAATTCGGGAATGATGGTGTATTTGCGTAACTCCATATCAATGTCACGCTCAACGTCCTCAACCAATGTGTAATCGTTTTGATTGCATGGTCGTTTTTCGCTTTTGCGTGAACAGTAATAGTACACATACGTCTTGAATTTATTCTCGCTCTTAACGAACTTGGTACGGTGGCGAGCTTGTATTTGGCAATCACAGACACCACATTTGATCATGCTGGCAAAGGCATATTCAAACGTGCCGACACGTTGGTTCGCTCTTGCACCCAATAGTTCCTGTGCCAACTTATACTCGTCCCAAGTGATCATTTTGATGTCTTGGTAGTTGCCCTTGCGAAGGACGCCGTTATGGAGGTATTGGCCGGCATAAAACGGATTCTGAAATATTCGGTAAACCATACTTTTGTTCATTGGTTCGCCACCCTTAATACTGCCGTCTTTTCTGTTCTTGTATGGAACGGTCTTATAATGTAATTCCTCGTTGACCCTTTTCCATATTTGTTGAGGCGACTGCCGCTCGTACAAATACCACTTCCACATTTGTTTGACCGTATCGTAACGTTCGGGATCTTTGACTGTCATTGTGATTATCTTCTTGCCATGAATAACCGGCTGGCCGTACTCGTCCAAGACAGTTTGCTTCATATACCCTGGCATGACACGACCTGGCTTTTCACCGGTATCAGCCTTTGTTTCCATGCCACGCTTTACATCAACACCTTGTTTGGATGACTGGTATTGCCCCTGATTCATGACAATTTGCAACATCATGATACCTTCGGGGTTGTTATCAAACTTATAAGAGCAAAACTGTAAATCTTTCAATTTACTTCGTAATAAATAGGTGAGTTCACCACTATCAATTTCATTTCGAGATAAACGGTTCGGGTGCCACGCAACAATAGCGTCTGCCTCACCCTTTTCAATCATTGCCATCATTTCATTAAAGATTGGTCGACCAGGCGTAAAGGCCGAACGGCTTTCTGGTTCCATCCACTTAACTATGTTGAGGTGGCCGAACTTGTCTTTAATATTCTCAATCTGACTGATATGAGAAAGTTCCTGCTTCTCTTTATCTTCAGATGATTTACGAACGTAAGCGATATAACGCAAACCTTTGCTATTTTTCATTTTTATGCCCTCCTTAGAGTCCCAAAAGGGACGGTTCAGGTTGACCCAGTCACCAAGAAGGCTTCTGGCTGAACCGCCCCAGAACAGGCAGAAGAGCATAAAAAAGCTTCTTGGAACATAACTGGGTCAACGTTGTTATTGTACAGCCTTTTCATTTTTATCTGAATACTCAAACTCTTCGATGCCATGTTCTTCGTTGTAGTTATATCCAGATATGGCACTAGGGCCTATACGGAAACTCAAATGCAGAATTTCGCCTGTTCTTACCATTTCAAGTAACTCCTCGCTCATCGCTACCTGTACAAGTTCAACGACCTTAGACTTCATTTCTCCCACATCTTTATATCCGATAAAGGACCCGGCATCCACGCAACAATTTTGTAACTCTGCATCCAAGGTTACCCACGAGCAGTGCTTGGGTTGTTGGGACTCCATTTGATACTTCCACCCGCCTGACAGTTTCCCCAACCCTTCATATAACAAATCATTAACCGCATCAGAATTTCTCACATCCATATTGTTCTCCTTATTCTTAAATATCCATATAGCGTTAATGGCAATATCAAGGAGGCTTACCCATCTTTCTCGTTAAGGCAGCTCTTGCTTCAAAGAAAGACTTTTTATCCCCAATTGGTGTATTCTTTAATGTATTCTCTCTGGTAATCTTTGTAATAGATTGGCTGTTTGTAACATAGTAGTTTGCCGGATTTGGATAAATCAGTTTGCTGGTTTCCTTCAAACTGGGAAGCAATTCGTGTAACCGTTGAAGGTTGACTCTAAAATGCCGTCGGGCGGGAACTTGAGCCAACTTGTAATCAATAACGCCGCACTCTCTTAATTGCTTGATCGCAGTCTCTTGGCTTGTGCGGCTCATGCCAAGTTCAGATCGAATCTCATCAGCAGTCTTATAGATGTAGCCGTCTTTACGCCCGCCCTGACCATGCCAATAGAGCAGTTGGCTTAGCAGTATACCGGCTGGCATCGAGAATACCTGCCCCAGACCACCAATATAAAGGACGGGCTTCTTTTTGAAGTATTTAGCGATTGATTGTTGATCTGCTCTGCTCATTTTGTGCATTTCCATCTTCATTGTTGAGCCTGTCAAACTGCTCTTGGGTTATCGGCTGGTATGCTATTTCCATTTGCCTAACCAGCATCATCAACTTCACACGAGCCATACTATCGGTGAGCTTGATATTGAAATACTTAACGTAAAGCCCCTGAAACTGTTTAATGTCGGCGGTAGTAAATTCCATAATTAGCCGTTGTATATTCTGGATTTCAACCATTTTTGAGTTTCAAAGTAGGTTTTAGCATCCACATTAAGCGACCCATTCCAATATGAATCGACCAGTTTCAAAAGTGCCGCCGACTGATCAAAAACAAAAACAACCCGCCTGGGGTTGGATTTATCTAACGACTGAATGTGAAGACCGGAGGATACCAAAGCCGTAATACAACCTAAATCGCTGGTCGTGTATGGCTTCTTTGCCTCATCTTCATCTAATGCAGTCATCATCATGACTACACAATCTCAAAATAAACGTTTAGGAATAATTGGTACTATTTGGGGTTCAATTGATACCAACCCGCTTTTTGTAGTTGCGGATTAAATCTCTGGCTTGTTCTTGGCTAATCTTCCTCTGTGACTTTTCGCCGAGTTCAGTGGCCGTTTTCTGATAACTCCTTACACGCTGATATATAGCGTAGGCTTCTTTGGCAAGTTCATTGGTAAATACCGGCTGCCGCTTGAGTGACTTGGCTCGTATTTTCTCTTGCCACTTGGTTATTTCTGGCAACGCCGCCTTAATATCTCGCTGGGAAGCGTATTCGGGTATGTAGGCAACAACACGCCATTGGCGGGTTTGTTCATCTTCTATTACGCCTACCTCAATGTGCATCGGCAGTTGCATATCCATGGGATTATTAAGCAGTATGTAACGCTTGATGCTATGCCGCCAGTCGGGACTTAATTGGAATTGAAAGATGATGTCAGCCACAGCATCATCCAGAGGCGTCTCGGCATTCGTCTTGCCGTAAACTCGATCCTTATACCAAGTCTCGATTGCGGCATCGTCAGCAAGCGCAGAATCTGCTATGTGGTTGTTGTTTCTAGTCTGAGCCACAGCAGATTGAAACTCAGGATTGGCTAATAGTGCTTTTGCCGCTTGTGCTGTGTATTCTCGGATATTCATTTTGCATCTTCATTCTGTTAACTAGGAACTTGTACTAAATACAGTTTACCGTTTAACGGCTACGGCCAACAATTTGCAGAGAATCAAGCTGTAGCTGTAACTATTGCTATAAGCCCAGTAGTTGACGTTTCTTTGCATCAAACTCGGCTTGGGTTATTACGCCCTTGGATTTGAGTGCTGCCAGCCGCTCAAGTTCGTCTGTGGCTGAACCTTGCTGCAGTGGCTTGCTTTGGTTGTATGCAGCGTACACCTTTGAAAATTTGGCCTTGAGTTGCACGGGGGCGATGTTATTGACCTGTAAAACAACCTCTCGACCATCATTCAAGACTATCGTGATATAAGATTCTTTGACCTCGTTCTTTTTCCTTGCCCCGAAAGCAAATATGCCGAGAACGAGCAAGCGTGTGACGGTGACACGACTATGAACTTCGTCCTTGCCCTCAACGGCCACTTCACGCACTAACGTCTTGGTTAGCGTAAACTTGGCTTTACCAAGGGTACTAAACTCAATTTGATTCTCGAAAAACGTAACGCTACCACCGGCTTTATGCTTAACCTCATATCCACCCAAATAAATGCATTGTGCATGTGCGAGTTTCTCACCCCTCACATCTTTGCGTTCAGCGGCCACTTCCCGATTCTTGGTATATCCATCTTTAATACTGTCGAGTAATCCCATGATCGCCGCCTCCTAACTCGGCATCTAATTGATGCTGGCGGCGAGACACACGAAGCTCGCCGCTAAGCGGGATCTTGCGACCCCTGCACACCATTCGATGTGCAACCAGAAAAGATGCCTAAACGACGAGCTTAGTACGCTTTTCTGGATTTATAACCATGCTCACCGAGGTGAGTTTAGGTCATTGCTAAATTGTTCCAACGCCAAGAATGGCGTTATCGAAATTATAACACTCTCTGGTGGGCTATCTCAAAATGGCTTGAGTAAAGCGTTTACTGCGTAAGAGAAATGGGTGCTTACTGATCAACTTCCATACTGACAGAATGGGTGTTTTGATGAGTCTCAGTAATGATGATCTTTTTCGTATTTCGATTTTTGGCCGATTGCTGTGCGTGGTATGCAAGTCGATCTTGGCGATCAAGATACCATCTGACCGTCTTCATATCTCCTTGTCTAATAGCTTTTGCAATAAGCGTATTGGCATAAAGCGATGTTTCTTGCTGAGCAATGGTCATTTTGTCCATAAATCGCTTGTTCCTCGCAAGTTCGTTGTAATAAGTCGAGGTGCTGATACCAGATAGAATACAGGCAGCCGTAACGTCAGAACCCAGCCGAAGTGAGTCTATTAATTGATGGACGACTTCGGAGGTTATCGCCTTGGGACGGCCAACAGCGTTACCGTTTTTAGCGGTATCCAACGTATGCGAATTGATTATTGCTTGACCTATCATATGACTCTATTGTACAACCTCCTACTTCAAAGTGCTTTCCCGTGGTAAAATCTGGGGGTGGGCTACCTGATTTGAGGTAGCAAATTTTATATTTAGACATGGATAAAACGTGAATCAAAAAGAAGCATATTCAAGAGTCATCATCGATCGCAAATTACGTGAGGCTGGTTGGGATATTGAAGATCAAAGCCAAGTCGTGTTTGAAGATCACGGGAGCGTCGGTCGAGCAGACTATGTGCTCAAAGATCGTTCAGGCAAAGCAATCGCACTCATTGAAGCCAAAGCCCCTGAGATTGATCCCTATACCGCCAAGCAACAGGCATTGAACTACGCCGAGACTCAATACAAGGGTCAGATCGAATATATCTACCTCGCCAACGATCATGTGGTTTATTTTTGGGATATTGCTTCAGGTGATGCTATTTCCGTGCCGGCATTCTTCTCTCGTGAAGATTTGGAGCGCAGGCGAAATGTTGGACGTGTTGGAGTGGTCGAACTTCTATCGACGAAATCGGTCGAAAAAGATTACTTCAAAGACATTGATAACTCACTCGAACTTCGGCCATACCAGATAGCGGCATATCAGAGCATTGCAAAGCGTTATGACGAGGGCAAACGTAGTTTCTTGCTCGAAATGGCAACCGGTACAGGCAAGACCGTTCTAGCGGGCCTGATTATCAGTAAGTTTCTGCGTACCCATCAAGCCCAGACGGTGCTATTTGTTGTGGATCGAGTGGAGCTAGCATCACAGACTAAAGGATCGTTTGAACGTCTCCTGGGTGGCCTCTCAAGCGTTGCCACGTATTGGGGGTCGTCTCGAAAGAACTTAACAGGGGCAAATGTCGTGATTGCGACGATTCAATCGCTTGCTCTACATGGTAAAGACATCTTTTCGTCGGGTTATTTCGACCTGATTATCCATGACGAGGCACATCGCAGTATTTACAGTCCGCAAGCGAGAGCGGCAATGGATTACTTTGTCGGTGCAACCAAGATCGGTTTAACCGCCACACCTCGTGATTTCCTCAAGAATCTTGATTTAGAGAAGTTGGAAATCAACGATCCTCGTGCTGTTGAAGCCCGTATCCAGCGAGATACCTATCGTTACTTTGGTTGTGAGGACGGCAATGCCACATTCCGCTATACCATTCAGGACGGTGTTAAAGATGAATTCCTCATTCCGCCCAAACTTCACAAAATGAATACTATACTCACGCAAGCCGCTTTGAGCGAAGATGGCCTGGTGCTGACCGAAGAGGATGTCGAGGGTGAGAATTACAAAATTCGTGACCTTGAAAAGAAAGTTTATTTGCCTGAGCGTAATAAGGCGATGATGGCCGAGTTCCTAGAGTACGCTGAGCGAAATAACAGAGGTGAGATTGGTAAGACCATAGTCTTTGCCGTGTCACAGCGACATGCTCTTGAGCTTGAAAAAGTGCTAAACGCAATGCACCCCGAATATAATGGGCGATTTGCCAGAACGATCACCAGTAGCGTACAGGGTGCGAGTGAGATTGCTCGAGACTTCAAGAACCCCGATAACCAACTGCCTCGTATTGCCGTCTCGGTCGATATGCTCACAACCGGCTTTGACGCTCCCGAAGTGCAGAACATTGTGCTTGCTCGTCCAGTATTCGAGCCAACTCTGTACCAACAGATTAAAGGCCGTGGGACTCGCCTGTGCAAGGAAATCGACAAGAAGCAGTTCGTGATGTTCGATTTTTGCGGCGTATGTGAATACTTTGAGGAAAATTACGATTGGGAAGCACCGCTCAAGAAGCCAATTGACCGAAACAAGGCTGACAAAGAGGCCGCTCACTCGATACAATCGTCTGAGCAGACTTCCGAATCGAATAACGAAGAAGTGGTTAAGACCGAACCGGTCGTCTCTCATCAGGCCGATATGATCGGCACACGTAACCTTATCGAAGTTGGACCCGACGGCGACAAGGTTGATCGTGAGATGTACAAAGACGAGTGGACGTCAGCAGTCCAGCAGTTTGTGACGAGCCATCCCGAAGTCGCAACGATGATCGATAATGAAGATAAGACTGAAGAATTGATCGAACTCATCAACAGTGAACTGCTCAACCGACCGAGCCACTATTTTAACGAAGAGAGTCTGATCAGTTCATACCGAGTAATTGCGACGGTAAAAGACTTCTTGCTGTCGGCACTCAAGAAAAAGTCTTTGCCTGAGCGAGACGAGCAATTAGAGCAATGGAAACAAGGCATGATCTATAAATACGGCAAGAAGCCAGGCGCAACACAGCGACGAGCGTTGATGGTTGATTTGATTGCTACCGAAGTTGTACAAGACGACAGATTACGCAAGTCGCTACAAAAGGCATCCGACATCAGTTTCTTGCAACGTGAGCCATTCAACCAGGGTTACTCAGTACGAGAGTGGCTAGATACATTCGGCAAAGATGAACTCGAAGAAATTGTTTCAGATGTTCACAATAATAAACTGTTGAAAGTCTAAATATGCAGCCATTCCACGCTACCGGCCTCCATCGCAAGATCGACAACCTCATGGACAGGCTATTTGGGGCTGGTGTGGCGAGCCATGCAACAATCATCGAGCAGATCAATTACTTGATGTTCCTACGTGCTCTTACTCAGCACGATGAAGAGGCAAAATTGCTTAATCCAGATCATGATGCAATCTTCAAAGATGAACTGATGAAATACAGTTGGGACAACCTTTTGATGCTCAACGCTGAAATCTTGTTCGACACACTCGAGGAAGCGTATCGCAAATTGCCGGAACTGACTACCGATAAAACTGTGGCTTTGCTCTACCGCAACGCCCACATCAAGATATATGACAAGCCTACCTTACGTGTATTGGTACATGAAATCGAGAAGTTAGTTACTGAACTGGATACCGCCGCAAGGCACGGTTCCAAAGACATTTTCGGCGACATGTACGAGTATTTACTTTCTAAGTTGGCTCAGGCCGGTACAAACGGCCAGTTCCGAACCCCACGCCACGTAATCAAGTTCATGGTGGATGTGGTCGACCCAGAAAAGGGCGAGACGATCCTAGACCCAGCCTGTGGGACTGGCGGATTCCTCGTTGAGGCGTTGAATCACCTTCGTACCAAGTACACCTCTGAACGATTCAAAAAAGACGGTACATTCTTAATGGATGAATTGTCTGGCGAAGAACGAGACTTCATCTTCAATCACGCTTTTACTGGGTTTGATAGCGACGAGGATATGGTGAAGTTCGGCGTAATGAACCTCTATCTACACAATCTTAGTCACGCTAGCATCAAACGGCAAAATACACTTGTCGACACCACAGGTGATAGAGGTAAGTGGGATGTGATCCTAGCCAACCCACCGTTCTCTGGAAATGTCGATAAAGCTAGTGTCTCAGAGGATTTACGAATGGGGACTGGTGCCACAGAGGTACTCTTTTTGAATTATATGACTAAGCACCTCAGTACCGCCGGTAGATGCGGCGTTATTGTTCCAGAGGGCGTTTTATTCAAAGATCAGGCAGCGTATGGAAAGATTCGACAATCTTTGTTAGATGCCGGACTTTGGTGTGTTGTGAGCCTTCCAACCGGTATCTTCAATCCATATGCTAAGACCGCCAAGACAAGCATTCTCTTTTTCGACAAAACGATTGATCCAAAGACGAAACAAGTGCTGTTTGTTAAAGTAAAAAGCGATGGTTATGATCTGGGCTCGCTACGTAATCCAATTGATGCGAATGATCTTCCTGATGCCCTTAACATAATTCAATGTTTTAAGAATTCCGAATCGATGGGCAGTAAGTTGACAGTTGAAACCAGAATTATCGATCGGAATACACTCTACAACGATCCTGTACACTCACTCAAAATAATTGGTGATAGTAGGATTGAATCCACCAGAGGCAACAGTTGGCCAATGGTTGAGCTGAAGGATATTCTGATTCCGCAGATCCGTACTGTTGAGGTGTTAGATGCCAAAGAATACAAGCAAATAACTGTCAAATTATTTAGCAAAGGTGTTATCCTGCGGCAGTCAATTCGAGGTCAAGATATCAAAACAAAGAGACAATTTATTGCATTTGCAGGGGATTTTATAATTTCCAAAATTGATGCACGCCACGGGGCATTTGGTATCGTAACATCAGAATTAGATGGGGCAATTGTTACTTCTGATTTTCCAGTCTTTGAATCGAATATGGACAGAATCTTTCCCAAATTTCTGGATTACATCGTTCAGTCTGCTGAGTTTACACAATTGTGTGAAGACTCGAGCATTGGGACATCAAATAGAAAAAGGCTCAAAGTTGATTATTTTCTTGCCAATAAAATCCCTTTACCGACAATAGAAATGCAGAAGGAAATTGTGGCAACCTTAGATAGTTATCGAGTTATTGCTGACTCAGGAAAAATAATACTAAAAACTTATCAGCCGGAAATTAGATTCGAGACATCGTGGCCGAAAGTTAAACTTAATGAACTGTTCGTTAAACTCGAGGCCGGTGTTAGTGTGAATTCTATGAACCGGCCAATGAGCGATGGCGAACACGGAATTCTCAAGACAAGCGCTGTATCATATGGCGCATTCAACCCCCGAGAAAACAAGGTAATTCTTGACAGTGAACTTCACAGAGCAAAGATTAATCCAAAAACAGACAGTATTATTATAAGTAGAATGAACACCCCTGAGTTAGTTGGTGCGAGTGTATACATTGACAGTGACTACAATGAACTTTATTTGCCCGACAGACTTTGGCAAGCAGATAAAAAAGGTAATGATCTTTCAATGCGTTACGTACAGTATGTTATTTCCTCACCGAAATATAGGAGAATGATTTCGGATCTCTCTAACGGAACAAGTGGAAGTATGAAAAATATATCAAAACCCAAATTGCTTAATATTGAAATACCCCTCCCATCTTTAGACGTTCAGCATCAAATAGTAGATGAGCTGGAGTCTGAAAATGATCTGATAAAGGGAAGCCAAAAATTGGTTTCTGTTTATGAGAAAAAGATCGCAGATTATATTTCCGAGGTTTGGAATGCCTAATGAAGACATTCAAGAAAAGCCCAGATGAACCCATTGCTCGATCTAACGAAGATAGATTTGGCCGAAAAGATTTCTCTGTCTCCCTAGCTGAAACGCTAGTAAAAGTCCCAGATTCTCAATCGATTACCGTTGGTCTATATGGGTCGTGGGGTAGTGGCAAAACCTCCGTCATAAACATGGCCGTTGAGCATATTGATCAGAAATATAACGAAAAAACAGTGGTAATAAAGTTCAATCCATGGGTTTTCTCAAACTCGGAAAGCCTGCATATGGCGTTCTTTGGCACATTAGCAAGTAAACTCGGAGCAAGATTACGATCAAACGGTGAAGTTGTTGCTGAGGAACTCAAACGATACGGTGAGATTACAGGACCAGTCGGGGATGTCGTAGGTACGTTCTTCCCGCCCGCTGGCTTGATAGGCAAAATACTCGGCTCGTTATTAAAACGCATTGGCGTTGCTCACAGCGATAAAGTCATAAGTGTTGATTCAACGAGAGAACGAGTCGACAAGATACTCGCTAAATCAGGCCAGCGAGTGATTGTAGTGATTGATGATATTGATAGGCTTGATAGCGACGAGATTCATCAAGTATTCAAACTTGTGAAGAATATCGCTCATTTTAGTAATATTTCTTATCTACTCTCATTTGATCGTGAAGTTGTTGCAGATGCATTAGCATTGCGATATCCCAACAACTCCGACGTTGGAGACAACTTCATAGATAAAATAGTACAACTACCATTGTATGTTCCAAACGTAGATCAGGAACTGCTCAATAGATACCTAACGGAAGAGTTGGACAAAATCATCATTGGGCATAAGTTCGATATTACCGATGATGACATGTCTAGATTCCAATCCGTCTATTTCTCAAGGGACGCTGAGAAACTGTTCAATACGCCACGAAGAATAGTTCGGTATCTCAATACAGTAGACTTCTCTATTGAAAGACTATCAAATGAGGCCAGTTTTACCGATGTAGCACTGGTTGATATGTTACGCATCTTCTTCCCAGAGTTGTATCAGCGTCTGGCAAAGAGCAAAGAGGTAGTGTTGAGATCAGGTGCATATGGGGATCGAGATGAGAATGCAAAGACAAGCACTCGTAGAAAAATCTTTGGCAAGGACGAGCCTACTGGGATGGAAGTCAGCATTGTTAAGGAATTATTCCCATCAGTGGAATGGGCACTCGGAGGCTCATCATACGGCGGAGATTTTGAGGCGAATTGGGAAGAAGCAAAGAGGGTGTGTACGGATAAATACTTTAACCGATACTTCTCTTACGGGATCCCTCCCGGGGATATAGCCGACAGTAAAATTGAAGATTTCTTGGCTGCAATAACTAACCCGAAGACATCACCGGCAAAGGCCAGTAAAATATTTCAGACTCTGATCAAAGATGCTGACGTTGCCATGATCATTTCTAAGTTACGCCGAAGAGAGAAGAAACTTCCTGAACAGACGAGCAAAACTCTCGCCGAGGTACTTGTTGCTAATGGAGCAAGTCTCATGCGTTCAAGACAATCATTGCTCGGGGACACAATGTCGCCATACGTACAGTCTGCGATACTTGCCGTTCATCTCATGAAAAATGTGGATAATGCCAACGAGACCCTTACTAAATTCATCAGTAATGCACCGATAAACTACGCTGCTCAATTGCTGCAATGGGTCAGAGTCAACTCTGAGAATGATAAAGATAAACCAGATTTTGTGCCGCTGATTTCAGAGGATCAAGTGCATGAACTTGGTAAGATTCTGGCAACAAGAATCAAGACATACACTAAAAACCATCACGTACAAACCGACTACCCCAATGATGTTGCCTCCCTAATGTGGATATGGCAAAAATGGGGCGATAGCAAGGATATTCAGAAATACCTTGAGGAAAGTTTCAAGAAAGACCCCAAACTCGCTATACAGTTCTTGCAAGCATATGTCGGTCATGGGTATGAAATGACCACCGGAAAACCGATACGTTCAGATTTTCGCCGAGAGTCTTATGATAGTATCGCTGCCGCAGTTGATCCTGGGTTGTTCGTTGGTCCTCTTACCAAAGAGTTCGGTGATGAGGTGAATCAGGCCATAGAATATCCAGATGGCCACTTTAATACAGATAAAACGTTTGAATACCTCGTTGCAGAACAATTTATGTATCTTTATCGACATGTTGAGGCTGAGAAGATTAAGAAAGATGATGGCGTGATTGAGGGTGAAGTTATTGAAATCGACCCCACTAACTAAACATGTTAAATTTGGGTATCAGTCGACATTGCCATAATAAAGATCGTTGGATTATCTTGTAATTTGGTTGCAATAGCACTGCACACGCACCTCCAAGTACAAACAGCGTAAAAAGACTATCCGCAGGATATTTTGGTTTTGCTATACTTAAACACTAGATGAAAGTTGTAGAGAAAATAAGTGTAGGTGGGTTGGCGGCTATGGCCGAGAAAATGTATGGCACCCTTGTAAAAGTTGATGTTGATATTGCAAAAAGTATCTTTATTGTTGACATGGGCATGCATGCTGATGGCGAAGCGTATTTAATGGAACATGGCTCCAGGCAGAACGACCTATGGGGGATTAACTTGCATCCAGGAGACTACGGGACTGATGATTTTATAGAGTTCGATTCAATGATAAACATACGACCCAGCCAAGGAAATGCTTCAAAAGACGTCTTGAATCCGGAGATCCGGCAACAAATTATAGATCTAGTACAAAAGGTGGTCCATGACTAGCCACGTATTTAATACTACAAGCTGGGCAGAAATGGATATGTTTAATCAGATGGGGAATATCGGTTTAGAAGTCGGTCGAGCTTTAAGCGCCAAACGTGAGGGCAAACCAGACAGATGCCTGGCGGCTTTTTACCGAGGGCTCGATTTGATTGATGAGACGGCCCAGCTCTGGGCAGCCCAAAAACGTGTCGGCCTGAGGGAGTTGCTATACGCCCGCGAACAATTTGCCGAGTCAATAACCACCGACAATGTCGACACAACCCTAGAGGCTTATTTTATGCAATTCGCCATAGCCGCTAATATTAATCGATAGTCTAACACTATTTGTGATAACGTTCACGACGGACCATCCATTCATTGGCGCATTAATGTCATATGCTAGAATCATGTTTTCGAACTCTAGCCAAAGCCATAATATGAGATTATTGTAGTTGGATGAGCTCTTATCAAAAAGACCCACGAGTCGATAAATATATAAGTTCACTTCCTGCTTGGCAACAAGACATTTGCCGGAAAGTTCGTGACTTAGTTCACGCCGCCGGTGCAGATGTTACAGAAACAATTAAACGTACAGACCGGCCATACTTTGTACTGAATGGAAATATATGTGCATTACTGGCAGCAAAAATACATGTTAATATTTTTATTTATGATCCTATAGCAGCTGATCCAGAAGGCATTATTAACCAAGGGCAGGGCAACTTAACAGCTCGATCTATACAAATACATCAAAATGAAGTGATTAATGAACGAGCTTTACTAAATCTGTTTAAGGAAGTTATTGCCAATAACAAAGCTGGCGGTTGGAGAAAGTTAAAAAATCAAAAATGACTAACAGTAAATCATTGACCTAAAGTACAAGATCTTACCTTAGTTATAATAATATTTGCCTGTAACAGCTAGTTTACTGTTAATGGATCACTAATAACGTCTATTTCTTTTAGCGCCTCGACAGTAATAAATGTTTGCCAGCCTGGAGTTCCTGACCACCACTTACCTATTTTAGATAAATCAACACAGTGTCCTAATATTGCGGCTCTGCCTAGGAAATTTGCCTCACTTTTATATAACTCTATTCTTGGTCCATCTCGGTCTGCCAGTCGACTTAATCTTTGCTTATTGCGTACAGCTTCATTGTTAATTAAAGCCAAGTCCTCATCCAATTCTTCTGCTAACTTATCTGTTATGTAGTGGTAATTGTCCCAAAACTTTTTGGTTGGCCAGTATAAGCTATTAGGTCTACCCGTTCTGCCAGTTTGACGAGTTGTTTTAGTAATTACTCGATCGTCAATTAGCTTAATAATATTTTCAAATAAATTGCTATGACTAATACATAAGGTCTCAGATAAACTAACCGGAGTCAATTGACCTGGTGAACTTGCTATCTCAGACATAACAAAAGCGGCAGTAGCGCTATTCTTAGAAACAAAAGTTTTCATTTTGTTATGATAATATATTTTTGTTGTTTATCAATGAACTTAAGTCTTAACTTTACCAATAAGTTAGCTAGTAATTTAGTGCCTTACTCTAGTGATCTAACCAAGGCGAACATTGTAGACAACGAACAAAGCGCTCAGCACGAACCAACCAATTTCTACAAATATACCTGATCGGCTTTCTCTTTGGATATGTTTATGAAATTTGAAGAAATCCCATAATGGACCTTTTTGCTTAATGTGCAGTGCCAGCGGCCACAACAGATCAGGCAACACTGCAAACAGAGCGCAGGCAATTATAAGACCCGGGTCTGCCGGCTTAAGTGAAACGATAATTACTAAAATTAATATACTAGCTATACCATCAATTAGGACCCTCATGTTATAAAATTTGCTTCCTCGAGGTGCTTTAGGATCGTTGCCATAATGCGGGATAGCATCCATTACAAAATGTGAACCTAAGGCGATTGGTATAGCTAGTGCCGGTTCTTTGATAGTAACTGCGACTAATGCTCCAAATACTGTATGATTAAAAGCTTGCATTTAGACCTTAACTTTAAGTTTTATAAAAAGTGAAAAAGATAACTTAGCACTGAGTACTTACTTTTTTTTGAAAAAGACAAGTTTATAACCATCAGGGTCACGCATCACGAACTCACGATTGCCCCAAGGCCAATCGCGCGGTTCAGTAGACGGTTTAAGTCCTTTTTTAATCATGGCTTGGTAAAATTCATCAACGTCAGACACACTAATGTTAATATATAGGCCTGCCCCTTTATTTTCAGCACGAGCCTCTTTTTGAAATTCCGGTTTATCTTCTTTATCTATCGCAACAAAGTTGATAGTGAACCAATTTAAATATGCGGTTGTACGATTCACTTGACGATTCCGAAACTGGAAGCCTAAAGTTTCATAAAATTTAGTTGTTTGATCTAAATCTTTTACATAGTAGGTTAAACTGGAAACACTTTTCAAATCCATGACCCTATTTTACACCCTTATCACTTAAATAAGATTATCATCAGCTTTTGTCTTAGCAAGATAAGTCTAAATCATAACTTTTCGCTATAATACTTAAGATGTCAGGACATTCTAAATGGAGCACTATCAAAAGGCAAAAGGGTGCTAAAGACGCCGCCCGTGGTGCTATTTTTACAAAGTTAGGCAATGCTATAGCTATTGCGGCCCGTGGAGGAAGCGATCCAGAAACTAACTTTACGCTACGGCTAGCCGTCGATAAAGCCAAGTCTGCCAATATGCCGTTGGCCAACATTCAGCGGTCGGTTGACCGCGGCAGTGGCAAACTAGCTGGTGAACAAATCCAGGAAGTAATGTATGAAGGCTATGGCCCAGGCGGTGCAGCCATATTAGTAGAGTGTGCAACCGATAATATAAATAGAACTTTACCAGATGTGCGTGTGGCTTTTACTAAACATGGCGGCAACTTAGCAGAGAAAGGTGCGGTAGCTTTTCAATTTGATCATAAAGGTATAATCCGAGTTAAAGCTTCCGGCGATGAATTGTTAATGACTGCCTTAGATGCTGGTGCGCAGGATGTTGAAGAAGAGGACGGCGAATCCCTGGTTTTTACTGAACCTAAGGATTTGGCTAAAGTTAGAAACGCCCTAGCTGATGCTGGCACCGAAGTGTTAGAAGCCGAACTTAGTTACGTTCCAAAAACTACTGTAGAGATTAGCGATAAAGAAACTGCCGGTAAAATTATGCGTCTGATGGATGCCCTAGAAGAACTTGATGATGTATCAGAAACTTATACTAACTTTGACCTTACGATAGATTAAGTTATGCGAATAATCGGCATTGATCCGGGTACGGGCATATTGGGCTTTGGAATTATTGAAGCCAGCAGTAGTAAGGCTGAGCTAGTGGATGCAGGTGTTATTCGTACACCCATAAAAGAAGATGATGCCGTACGATTGGTAACAATATTTGATGAATTAACCGATATAATTGTCCATTCCAAACCGCAAATAATGTCCGTAGAAAAACTATTTTTTGCCCAGAATATAACAACTGCCATGACTGTCAGCCAAGCTCGGGGTGTCGTATTACTCTGCGCTAAACAAGCCGGGCTAGATCTATTTGAATACACTCCGCTGCAAATTAAACTAGCTTTAACCGGCTACGGCCGGGCCGATAAAAAGCAAATTCAGGAAATGGTCCGAGTAATACTTAATCTTAAGGAAATACCTAAGCCCGATGACGCTGCCGATGCTCTAGCTGCGGCTATTTGTCATTCTATGACTATGCGATAATAGAAGCGTGATAGTGACACTTACTGGTAAAGTTGCCCAAAAGCTTTCAGAATTGGTAGTACTTGATGTGCACGGCGTCGGCTACGGAGTTTTTGTAACTTTAGAAGATAGGCAAAAACTTAAAACTGACGAAATAGTACAAGTTTACATCTATGAGCATATCCGCGAAAGTTCTCATGATTTATTTGGGTTCTTAAGTGAAGACGTTAAACACTTATTTGAACAACTTTTAAGTGTCAACGGAGTTGGTCCTAAAATGGCCCTTAATATATTAAGTGTTGGCACTGCATCTGAGGTTAGGCAGGCAATTGCCAGCGGCGACGTTAAGTTTATCCAAGCCGCCAACGGAGTTGGTAAAAAGGTGGCTGAACGAGTTGTTGTTGACTTAAAAGATAAGGTTGGTCTCGCTAGCAACGTATCCGATAGTTTATTTAAATCTAACCAAACTGCCAATCAAGACGAAGCTGTTCAGGCCCTAGTTGCTTTAGGCTTTAACACACCAGATGCCTTAAACGCCCTTGGTAATGTACCAGCCGATTTACCTACGCAGCAACGTGTTAAACAAGCCCTAAAACGGGGAGGTTAATCGTGGCAGTCGAGCGAGTTATTAACACCAGTCAAGATGACCCAGTAGAAGTCGAGTTAGAAGAGACCTTGCGACCGAACGATTTTAAAAACTATATTGGCCAAAAACGTGTTAAACAGAACTTAACCCTTAGTATTGCCGCTGCTAAAAAGCGGTCCGAAACTTTAGAACATATATTACTTCATGGTCCGCCAGGACTAGGAAAGACTACTTTAGCTTATGTTATTGCCCGGGAAATGGGCGCTAATATTCGAGTAAGTAGTGGTCCGGCTATTGATCGGGCAGCTGATTTAGCTAGTATGCTAACAAACTTGCAAGATGGAGACATTTTATTTATTGATGAAATCCACCGTTTAAATCGCAGCGTTGAAGAAGTTTTATACAGCGCCATGGAAGATTACGCCATTGATATTATGTTAGGTAAAGGCCCCAGCGCTCGAAGTTTACGCCTGGATATACCAAAGTTTACATTAATTGGAGCAACCACTCGGGCAGGATCATTAGCTGCTCCGCTGCGTGACAGGTTTGGTCATGTATACCGATTAGAATTTTATAGTCCGGATGAAATGGAAGAAATTATCAGACGATCATCAAAAATATTAGGCTCGCAAATTAAACCTGAGGCTGCCAGTTTAATTGCCCAACGATCCCGTTTAACTCCGCGCATTGGCAATCGGCTTCTTAAAAGAGTACGCGATTACTCCGACGTAAACGGTGACGGTATTATTGATCAAAGTAATACTTTGGCTGCATTGAAGTTGCTGGATATAGATGACCTTGGCCTGGATTCAGCCGATCGCCGTTTATTAGCCGCCATAATTGATAGTTACAACGGTGGACCAGTTGGTGTTGATACTCTAGCTGCCTTATTATCCGATGAACGAATAACCATTGAAGATTATTTTGAGCCCTATTTATTACAACTTGGTCTATTAGAACGTACTCCCAGGGGTCGTAAGGTAACTCATAAAGCCTATAAACATCTAGGTAAACAACCAGGCAGTTCAGAACAGGCAAAATTGATATAATAAGTTCTAGATGACACAAACACAACCACTGACAGAGCACCAGGTTGAGGCAGAAGATAAGTTAAGCCCTATGGGTAAGCGGCTTTTTCGATACATTGAATTTGATGAAAAAGAAGAATTAATAGCTGAAATCCGCCGACACCCGATTGGCATAGTTTTTATTTTAGTGACAGGATTATTTATTGCCACAACTGTACTAGTTGCGGCCATCGTTCTAGCTACGAACTTAGACAATTTAGGAGTTAACCTTGGTAGTACTGGTAGCATTAAGGCGATTATTATTGGTATTGGTGCAGTTGTATCGCTAGTTGCACTAATCGGCACGGCCATTCCTTATACTATTTATCGATCTAATGTGATTTATATAACTAACCAAAAAATTGCTGAAGTACTTTATATAAGTCTATTTAATCGTAAAGTTACACAACTTGGTATGGGGCAAGTTGAAGACGTAAATATTATTCAGCGAGGCATTTTACCTAGGATATTTAACTACGGTACTTTAATAGTCGAGACAGCTGGTGAGATTGAAAACTGCACATTTAGCTTTGTTCCAAATCCTTATATTAATTCTCCGAAAATTATCCAAGCCCACGAAGAATACGTCGAAAAATACGGCAATTAAATAAAATTTATTCAGAGAAAGGGTTATTTCGCGCACTGTTAAACAGCGATTTTACTGGCACGCTATTGCCTTGAAGTAGTTGGATTTTATCGATTGCTGTTTGATCGATATGTGGCCGAGTTACAGTTTGAAGTTTTGTGGTCACATCCGAATCAGATGGTTCAGAATTATTCAGAGAGTTAATTTTAAAAATCAAGAAGCCATATATCACAAGTAGGCTAATTAAAAACACAAATGCTTTATAACGCCTCAAAAAATATAAGATCGGCAGTACTTTTTTAATGATTTTTTGCAGTATATCTTTCATGGCTTTAGATAAACATTAACAATTAAACTAAAAGATAATTTGGATTGATCTTGTCGATCCGGGGTAATGGTTACGCTGGATACCTGGGCGGTGCGACGGCTATGTTCCAAGCCATTCAAGAATTCTATTAAATTAGAATAAGTCACCGGTGACGAGGAATCGGATTGAATGGTGATTGGCATAACGTACACACCATCGATACCAGCTACCGGTTGAACTTGAGTAACTGGTGGTACCTTAGGTGTTTGAGGAGTGGCTGGTGCTGATGACACTGGCAGACTTTGTCCCAGTGACGAAGCCGGAAAAGTTATGGCGCCTAGCTTCATATGGTTGGCAGCGGCTATTGTGACTATCTCACGAACGGTCGCGGCCTGATCTTTTTCTTGAGGCACTATGGCTTTTGCTTCCTGACCCAACTCAGCGTATTTTTTTATATCTTTTTTGGCTTGTAAAAGCGAGGTTTGCTGGGTGTCAGCGACTTTACTATTAAGTTTTAAGCTGACTAGTTTTTGAGCTTGTTTACTTAACATTTGGCTACCAAAATAAGCCGCAACTATTATTCCAACTCCTAGTAAAGCGGTTACTGCCAACATTACAAAATAGAATTTTTTACTATTCATGGCTTAGCCTGACTGTTTATAAACAAAAACGGATTACTTTTAGCAAACCGGGCTTTAATACTAACCGTACAGGGATAGCGTTGATTTGTTGTGGTGGCAGCGCTGGTACAAGTAATATTGATGAGATCGGCTTGATCAAAAATTTTATTAGCTGGATCCTTCAAGTTTACTTGAACTTGACTGGCAGTATTATAATCCGAAGCAATGGCAATTATATTAATTGCACCTTGGGTTTTAGTAATATCTAGATCTGTTAATACGGCATTTGGTGGTATGGCCGTACCGATTTGATTAATCAGTTTTGAAAATAATATTTCACGCGATAAAACTTGCAGAACCAGTTTCACTGAACTGGACAAGTCTTTTACTTGTTTTTGGGTTTGATCAAGCTTTTGATTTTTAAGTTCTTGCTGGACTTGAGCGTTTTGCGATGTGTAACTATGAATCGAGTGGTTAATGTAAAAAAGTCCAAAAGCCACAATAACGCCGACGCCAAAGATACTAAGGGCAAAAACTGCACTCCATTTTAGCAACTTGGTATTATAGCGAGCATAGCCAAAATTCTGTTTAACGTCACTTGGTAGGAGGTTAATCATGAAAAGACTTCTTTAGGATTTGCTAGTGCTAAACCGGATACCGTTACGAACATTGATCTATCAACTAAATTTGGGGTCGGTAACATGCTGTGATCAATATGTTGCCAAGGATCGGTCATTCTAACCGGCAACCTGAGAGAGTTAGTTAAGTAATTTCCTAGACCGGGCATATTTGCGCCACCACCCATAATAACTACTTGGCTGATTTTTTTAGCAGACCCGTAGCGCTCCTCATAATAACGAATCATCCGCCGAATTTCTTTTAGTAACTGATCGAGCAGTGATTGCAAGGCTGATAAAATCTCATCTTGTTTTTTACTAAAATCCAAACCATATTTATTTTTAATTACAGTAGCTTCAGCTTTTGTGACATTCAAGTGTTTGGCTATTTCCTCAGCAAAAATATCGCCGCCACCGCTTACCGTGCCAGTTACAATTAAAGTTTTATCAAAAATAGTAATGTCAGTTGAAATTGAACCAAAGTCAATTAGTACCGTCGGAATATCATTCATATTGGTTTTTGCAAACAACCTGGCTGCCGAAGCTATAGTTGTTTCCATGGCTACTACTTCCAACCCGAGTAGTCGTGTAAGCAGCATATATGAATCAATGATATCTTTGGGTACCGCAACAGCAAACAATTCAATTTCTTTGTCTGTACGGTTAATTATTTCAAAATCCAAATAAAGGCTTTCAACCGGAAGTGGTATGTATTGTTCAGCTTCGGTGCGAACGGCTTCGTCTAGCTCCTGATTAGATAACTTAGGCAGTTTAATAACCCGACTAAAAGTACGCGAGGCCGGTACGCCTATAGCTACACGATTGGTTGCAATATCTCCAACAATTCTGGTTTCAAATAAATTTTTTATCGATTGCGCAAGTGACTCTGGATTAATAATTACCCCATCTTTTACATTGGCTGATTCAAATCGGCCAACCCCGTAACCAAAGATATGCGGTTTTTTACTGATCCACTCAATTTGCATTACCTTGCATGAACTAAAACCAATATCCAGGCCAAACAGTGGTTTATCTTGAAAAAAATGTGTTCCAATATTCATTTTATGCTTGTCCATCAAAAGCATTTGTAGCGCTTATGCATAGAGTATAGCAGATTGAAAGGTGTAAATGGCTCACAAACGACGATACCTAACAGCTCGCCAAGCCAAGTCGATAGGGATTTGGCTAACTGGGAAGTTAGGGTCTAGTTTTAAATCAAATGGGTTGCCGGGGCTGGAAGCGACATACAAATTTTTACCTGATAGGCCACCTATTGACGGATTATTATTATCGAACTTAGTTTGATCGACGCATAAACCGTTTTTGGCTAGTAAATAAATAGCCGGTGCAATGGTCTTAGTATTACCATGTTGGCCAAGGTATAAGGAATCGCCATCAGTACTAGGACAGGCCGATCCATGTGAATTAGGATCAGCACCATAAGTGACAAGTACGATCGGTCCACTACCGGGTGACGTTTGTAGACTTTCAAAGTTAATCGTACCTTCAATAAATACGAATTTAATTGAACTGGTGGGATTATTAAACGTTGGGTCACAGGCTGAAGTACTGCATAGATTAGCCCGCAAATGGACATGATCTTGTATATTAAACGTACCACTTAAACTTAAATTACCGGAACTGCCGCAGCTAGATGAAACACCGCTACTACTATCTGGATACTGAGTTTTCTTAGTGTTATTGGTTGATGGTATATTATGATTACCACCACCTGTCCAGTCACTGCAATTGCCGGAAATATACGAATTATCCATGTACTGGGTAAATGGAATATAGGTCGACGCAATTGTACTAACTGTCTGATTTGCGGTTACGCCAAAGTTAGCGTTAGTAGTATTGCCGGGCGGTGAAATACAGTTGTTGTAAGCAGTCATTATATTAGTTTTAGTTTGTCCGAGGTGGCTAAAACTTGTTGGCTTTAGCAAATTACCGGCACCACCTATCGAACAATTACTGGCACCAGCATTCCTACCGGCTACGGTTATATTTTCGGCGATTAGATTAGTCGTATTCTTATTCATGTTTATAAAACCGTTGGCGTAAATATCTATTGCCCAAATATTTTTAACACCGCTAGCAATGTCTATAATGTTTCGCGATAGCATCGACGAACTTGCAGTGGTCGAACTACGTTGGGCTACCACCTCAATAGTCCGAGTATAGTTTGCATTTGTTGCGGCCGCTGGTACAAACACTCGACCGACACTTGTAATTACTCTTTCTTTAGAAGTGGATCCAGTTACTACGGTCGTTGAGAAAGTAGCTCGGTAGCGATTAGCTAATAAAACTGTTACTTGTCCGCCGCTGCCTGCATAACTATCACTTACATTATTTAACTGAGCGATAGCCGCATCAGCACCCGATTCGGCAGTATACTGCGCTTGCAATAAAAAGACTCTCGATTTAGCTCTAGTTAAAGTAGCATTGGCTAGAATTATAACCGCCAAAACCACCGTTGTTAAAAATAAAGTTACGATTAGTATCGATACAATAATTGATCCGGACTGACCTGGTTTTTTAGTTTTGCTCATCTTAATCATTCCTCAGTGCAATTCTAATTACAGTACTATTTTGAGTAACATTAGTTTTTTGAAACAAAGGTTTGAACTGCAGATTTAAGGTAAGTTCCAAGACTTCCACAACAGGGAAATCCGGTCCATTCAAGTTGCCGGTATTAGGATCAGTTGAAGATGAGTAATCCAGTGGAGTGCCGGTTCTAGAAAAATAACGTGTATCAACCGAAGCGACATCGGTTGCAATAACTTTATCAGCCGGGCAACTGGGTGAGGCGTTAGCAGGTGGGCAACTGGTTTTAAGACGATTATTGGGAGCATTGGGATTAGCAATCGATCGGTCTAGCAGTTGTTTGTTAGAGCCATTTAAGTAAAGTACGAACTCATCATCATATGGGACAGTACCGTTCATAATTACCGCTTTGGAGGTATTAATACTCATTTTTTTGTAATAAATTAGAGGGGTGATTGAGCCTGATGATCCAATAGTTAAATGCGATGGTATAGCGTGCAAAGGAATCCAATATAGACCACTATTTATGGCCGGATCGGGCACCAAGGTATGGGAATCAGCTAAACTATTCTGGATAATTAATCCGGATGACTCGCCAATATTTTCTCTGATGAAATCACCAGCATTTAAGCGGCTTATTAGAGTATCTTGATCTGATTGTTGAATTTCGGCGGTCTGCCAATAGTCAAACCCAAAAAACATTATTAAACCAGCAAACAAGGTACTGACAACCATCACCGTAATCAGTTCGGGAATTGTAAAACCAGCTTCAGAGTTCTTCATAGCTGGCCGATACCATTTCTAGTGATTAACATCCGAAGTTGCAACGGTTGGGCGGAACTTTTTAAAAAGGGCACAGAGATATAAATAACCTTAGAATCTGGCACACTGTGCAGTGGATCAGAGTTTGGTAGACTGCTAGAATCGGTTACAGTAACTGTTGGGTTATAGGTAATAACGGCATTGCCACCACCCTCGGCTTTAAAAGAATTATTGGGATAACAGTTTGTACCGCTCGACAAAGAAGTATAGTCCAAGGCCCTATCTATTTCCGGACAAGCACTAAGTACAGCGTACATTTCATTATATTGCTTGGCTATTTTGTAGGTATCTCTGACTGACCCGAATGCATTAGTCATACCTATTACAACCAGTGGAAAAATAACGCAGGCCAGAACCAGTTCAACAATTGTAAATCCGCTTGAACTTTTAATTGATTTTAAATGATTAAACATAATTACAATTTACTATTTTTATGATCAGCATGCTTACGCTTATTATAGTACATGAGCTTACTAGCTCTCTAAGGCAGAATCTACTCCTTTTATTAAATACAAAAACCCCGACGGGATAGGTCAGGGTTTTTGAGTTAACAGTGCAGGTAAGATAGGCTAGTTAAGGGCTATTTACAGTCTGTTGAGTACCACCTTCTAGGGTGTAGGTCAAAGTAAACTTAGTACATTCATTGCCAGCCGAATTATCGCAGGCTGATCCATCATCTTTAGTTGGTGCGTAACCATATTGACTAGATGAAGATGAAGCTAAAAAGGTGTAGAGCGTACCTTTTGGATCTCTTAAGGCTTCTTTATCTAGACCTTTAAGATTTTGAGAAACCCAGGTTGGGTTACTATTGTCGTTTAAATTAGCAAATGTCGGGTAAAAGCCATTTTGAGCGTTATATACCTCTAAGTGGCTAGCGACCGCCTTGATATCGGTTGTTCGCTCAGTATTTCGAGCTTTCTGCTGTACGCCGGTGAAAGTAACTAGCACCAAGGCTGCCAGAATACCGATCACAATGATAACTATTAATAGTTCCACAATAGTGAAACCGCTTTGCTTACGTTTTAGTGAGACCATAAGAGCCCACCCTCCTATATTGTTTTATTTTCTAAAGTTCTTTTGCGAAAGAGCCATAAGACCTATCGCTTTAGAATCTAGTAACGATTATAACCATTACCTTGATTAGGTCAAGCCTAATTAGTTATTAATTTATGGTCTAGTTGTTGCCGATGTTCTTACTCAAACTAGCAATTGGACCCATAACACTAGCGGCAATTAAACCGACAAAACTACCTAAAACAATAATCATCATTGGCTCTATTAGGGCACTTAAGCCGTCTATCATGACATCTACTTCTTCTTCATAAAAATCGGCGACTTTGAGTAAAACGGTATCAACTTGACCAGTTTCTTCACCGACCGCTAACATTTGGCTGACGATTGGCGGGAAATGCTTACTTTTACTGAGTGGTTCAGATAACTGTTTTCCATTTTTTACTTGAATGGCGGCTTCTTTAAGCTCGGCTTCAATAACTTTATTGCCTATGGCACCACCAGTTACATCCAGCGCATCAAGCACACCAACTCCAGCCGTCATTAGTGAAGCAAAAGTTCGAGAAAACCGGGCAATTGCAATTTTGGTAATTATAGTTTTTAAAACCGGGACTCTTAGAAGTAAAGCGTGAAAATTATATTTACCTTTTTCAGTTTTAATATATCTTCTAATGAAAAAAACCGCGACAAACAAGGTGATCAATATAAAAATACCGTAATGCCTAGAAAATGTGCTGGCGCTCAGTAGAGCCCGGGTATAAATTGGCAGTTTGGCTTTAGGTCCGGCCAGATCATTTAATATTTTGGCAATTTTAGGGATGATGAAGAACATAATCCCAAAAAAGGCAATAACAGTTATGGTTAATATTACAACCGGATAGGTCATGGCACTTTTAATCTTTTTACGAATAGAGGCTTCTTGCTCAACCTGTTCAGCTAGGTGTTTTAAAATATCATCTAAAATACCAGCCGCTTCACCGGCTCTGACCATATTTATATAAACAGGAGAGAAAGCATTAGGATATTTTGCAAAGGCATCAGCTAGCGGGATTCCACCCTCTACATCTTTTGTGACACCACCTATAATTTCGCGTAAGTATTTACTGTCTGATTGATTTTGCAAAGTAGATAGCGAACGGGCCAGCGGTACCCCGGCACTAATCATAGTTGACAGTTGACGTGTAAAAATTACCAGATCCCTAAGTTTGACTTTTCTGGATCGGTTCAGCATATCCAAAATACTAGCCTTAGCCCTAGCCGGCTTAACGATAATTGGATGCAAGCTTTGTTTGGCCAAGCTACTTATAAGTTGTTCTTTAGAAGGGGCTTCGCTAAACCCGGTAATGGTTTTACCATCTTTGGCTATAGCAGTGTAGGAAAAGCGCATATTAGTTTAGTCCTCGGACGTAACCCGTAGGATTTCCTCAATTGAAGTTTGACCGCGTAGGGCTTTGACGAAACCATCTAGCTGCATGGTAATCATACCGCTTTTTATGGCTTGTTCTTGGAGGGCTTCACTAGTGGCATTACCGACAATCAGCTTTTGAATATCAAGAGATGTATCAAGTACTTCATATATGCCCATGCGCCCCTTATAACCACTATGTCCGCAAGTTTCACAGCCGTTGTCGTGGACTTTCCAAAGCCTTAAGATTTTAGTTTCGCTAGTACTTAATTCGGTAGTTGAGCGTTGATTGATCTTTGAAGGGTTAGTTTTGCCAATCCCGGCTGCTAAAGCCTGTTGCTCCAGTTGGTGAACTTGTTGCATTACGCCGACTGTGCCAGTGCCAAAGATATCATTAATTTCCTGAATCATAGCGTCATCCGGTTGATAATCCTCACGACAATCAATACATAATCTTCGGACTAAACGTTGGCCAACCGCCACTCGGACAGTGCTGGCAATTAAAAACGGTTCAATACCCATATCCAGTAATCTGGGTAAACTAGTAGCTGCGTTGTTAGTGTGCAGGGTTGAGAATACCAGATGCCCAGTTAAGGCGGCTTGAATTGCTAAATTAGCTGTTTCGCTGTCGCGAATTTCTCCAACCATAATAATATTCGGATCCTGGCGCAACAAGGCTCTAAGTCCGGTAGCAAATGTCATTCCAGCAACTGGATTAACTTGAGTTTGATTGGATCCTGGAATTCTATATTCAACCGGGTCTTCAACCGTCGATATATTAACCGTCGGTGAATTTAGTAAACTTAGAATGCTAAATAAACTAGTCGATTTACCCGATCCGGTCGGACCGGTGACTAAAATCATGCCGTGTGGTTGCAAGATAGCTTTGTTAATTTTTTCCAAGGCTTTGCCCCAATAACCTAGTTCTTCTAAGGTTGCTGCCTTAGATGACTCGTTCAGTATACGCATTGCTACTTTTTCACCATCAACGATCGGCAGAGTTGAAACCCGCATAGCATAAATTTGACCACTGACCTGAACTTTAAAACGACCATCTTGAGGTGCCCGTCGCTCATCAATTTTTAGATTAGATAAGATCTTAATTCTCGAGACTATGGCATTTAAAACTTTTTTAGGCAGTTTATTAGCTTCTCGTAACACCCCGTCAATTCGATAACGCACTGATACATAACCTTCGCGCGGTTCTATATGAATGTCACTGGCACCAGAATTTACGGCATATTCAATTATTAAGTTTACGGTTTGAGCTACCGGTGAGTCTTCAGCTAGGTCTTCTTCACTAACTTCTTCTTCGACGGCCGCTTCATCATCTGGCGATATAACTTTGGTTAACTCACTGCTAATATTTCCACGGTATTGATCTAGCGCTTGTTGTACGCTTGAGACTGTTGCGACATGTACTTTTAGATCAGTACCTAATTGTTTTTGTAAGAAGTTAATAGCCTGAATATCATCAGGGTCTTCCATGGCCAATAACTTACTGCCATCATCTTGCACTCCAAATAGTACGGCTTTATATTGCCGGGCCACTCGTTCAGGGATTAAACGTAGTATCTCTCGCTTAATTTCTTTAGCGTTTAATTCAACGAAAGGAATATCTATCTCTTCGGCATATAGTTTAGTTAGCTCTTTTTCAGATACCAAATTATTTTTTACGACCAGATCCTGGATTGGTTTTTTCTCACTAATAGCCTGTTCACGCAAAGAATTCAGCTGTTCATCGCTGATTTTGTGAGTCTCCTTCAGTAGCTTTTCGGCCAAAGTATCAGATATACGCATAACGGTTAAGGTTTATTATATAAGATGTCAGTGTCAGTAGTAAGGACATTAATGAGTCTAATAAGGATTAGCAATTTGCCGGCACCTGATAGTGGCATATAATTAAAGGCAATCGGCGGAGGAAACTTAAGCGGAGAAATATATGGCAGATGATAAAGCTGTAACTGAGGGTAAAAACAAGGCACTGGGCCTAGCCCTAGACACTATCGAAAAACAGTTTGGTAAAGGCTCAATTATGAAGTTGGGAGAGGCTCACAAGATAAATATCGAGACTATCTCAACCGGCAGCATATCGCTAGATTTAGCCTTAGGCGGCGGTATACCAAAAGGTAGGGTAGTTGAAGTTTATGGACCGGAAAGTTCTGGTAAAACTACCTTGGCTCTGCACGCTATTGCCGAGGTTCAAAGAAATGGTGGTACTGCAGCTTTTATTGATGCCGAGCATGCCTTAGATCCAGCTTATGCCAAGCGAATTGGCGTTGATGTTGAGAACCTATTACTTTCACAGCCGGATAACGGTGAACAGGCTCTTGAAATTACTGAAACTTTAGTACGCAGTAACGCTGTCGATATTATCGTAGTCGATAGTGTGGCGGCCTTAGTACCACGAGCAGAAATTGAAGGCGACATGGGCGATTCGCATATGGGTTTGCAAGCTCGACTTATGAGCCAAGCTTTACGTAAACTAACTGGAGTGATAAGTCGATCACATGCCACCGTAGTATTTATCAATCAAATCCGTATGAAAATAGGGGTGATGTTTGGTAACCCTGAAACTACGACCGGCGGTAATGCCCTTAAATTCTATGCCAGCGTAAGAATGGATATTCGTCGGATCGCTCAAATTAAACAAGGTGATCAAGTAGTCGGTAACCGCACCCGGGTAAAAGTAGTCAAGAATAAAATAGCGCCACCTTTTCGCGAAGCTGAGTTTGACATTATGTATAATCAGGGTATTAGCCGAACTGGCGACGTACTAGACCTGGCCACGTCCCGAGGTATCGTTGAAAAGGCCGGTGCTTGGTTTAGCTATAAAGGTGAAAAAATAGCCCAGGGTCGGGAAGGTGCCAAAGAATTCTTATCAAAAAATCCCAAAGTACTGGAAGAGATTGCCAAGCAGGTGACTGCTGCTGCTGAAAAAGAGGAGTAGGGTGAGCGTTACTGATTTAATTCAAATTGTTGACGCTAATGACCTGCCTACAGGAAACGAGACTATTGAGAAGGCTCGTAAAAGAGGACTTATTCATCGAATAGTACGGGTTATGGTAGAAGATACCTCTGGGGAAAAGATATTGCTTCAGAAACGAACAGCAAAACTATTATGGCCAAATTGTTGGGATAATTCTGCAGCCGGTCATGTCGATGCCAATGAAGATTATTTGACAGCTGCCAAACGGGAGCTTTTTGAAGAGATTGGAATAAAAACAGATAAACTCCAGGAGCTAGGTACATATTTTACAGATCAAAAGTATCAAAATAATATCCTAAAACGATTTAATCGTGTATATCACCTAGTTAAAGATAATGTAGATGAAAATGTAAAAAATGATGAAGTGACATTAGTTCGCTGGGTTTCTATTAAAGATGTGAAAAAACTAATAAATGAAAGTCCTGATCAAGTGACCGATGGTCTTGTTGATGTAATTTCCAGATATTATTAACCATGAAAATCAGCAATATCAAAAGGCAAGTGAAACGACAGGATCGATATGCCGTATATATTGATGACAAGTATGTTTTTAGTTTAGGAGAATCCGAATTATTAAATAGTGGGCTTAATATTGGTCAAGAATTAAGTTCTGAAGATCTTAAAAGGTTCAATCAATTGGCGGTTATGGACAAAGCTTTGGATAGAACGATGCGATTTATGAGCATTAGGTCGCGTAGTATATGGGAAGTCCAAACTTATTTAAAACGTAAAGGCTACGGAGAAAATACTTCCAATGAAATTATAAAAAAGCTAACCAAGCTTGGATTTATTGACGATGAATCTTTTACTAAAGCATGGGTTGAGAACCGTAGGTTACTAAAACCTGTTAGTAAGCGGCGGCTAATTATGGAGCTCCGACAAAAGCGAGTAGACAATTCTATCATTGATAAAGCTTTAGAAGAAGATGAAGTTACCGATGAATCGACTCTAAGGCAGCTTATAGAAAAAAGACGTGGCCGATATAAGAATGAAATAAAGTTGATGCAGTATTTAGTTCGTCAAGGCTACAATTATCAGGATGTAAAGTCAGCACTTGAAAGTAAAAGTGAAGATTATTAAGCTGGTGATATAGGAACTGCGGCTGTAGCGCCTTCCGGTGCCCCTCGTAATAATTCTTGGATTACGATTTTACGATTAGTAATCTCAACTATTTGAGTACGGTCAACACTTAAGCTACCACTAGTTAAACTTTTTAAGATTGATTGCCCGACATATAGTTTTTGAATATACATGGTCGAAACTTCAGCAGCATAATCATTAACTTTGCCAAGCCGCTCCTTACCAGTTGTTACTACCGGCTTGCCAATCAACTCAAAGTTTATATCCATGATTTTTTTCATCCGCACTAAGTCATTTGGTTCAGCCAAGACTTCATGGTCATTAACCACAATACCTTTAGGAATAATATCGCGTATATCTTGATATAGGAGTATAAGTGGCCGCTTTTTATCTTGGTTATCTTGGCAATAAAATCCTTCAATTTTTAAATTGTTAGGATTAATTATGGCAGCCACGGTCATAGCAATTTGACCGCCCGTGCGCAGACTCATAACTGGCCTATTTACTAGAGCCCCACTCAATTGCAACATGACCATAGTATACCTTAAACAATTGCCGCTCATTTACATTTATTTGACTAAATTTATGATGCTATGTTACCAAGCAAAACTAAATAAAACTCGATGTGTACTTGAAGCTACAGATCAATTTCGGCTACTATGAATATATATGAGTATATTTGTTAAATGGCAAACTAAGTCTGGCGGTTCAAACGAAACAGAACTACTTGGTGAGAAACTTGGTCAAATACTTAAAGGCGGTGAAGTAATTGAGCTAGTCAGCGATTTAGGTGGCGGTAAAACTACTTTTGTTCGTGGTCTAGCTAAAGGCATTGGTAGCTTAGACAACGTCGCTAGCCCTAGCTTTACCATCCGCCGCGAATATTATACTAATGATCTAACGCTTTATCATTTTGATTTTTATAGGTTAAAAGAACCGGGTGATATAAGCCATGATCTGAAAGAAGTATTACATAAACCGGACGCCGTTATTGCAGTCGAATGGGGTGATATTGTTAAAGGTGTTATGCCCCACAGGCGCTTAACCATTCGAATTAAATCAACAGGAACAAACACTCGGGAGTTTATATTTAAAGCACCCGAAACTTTAAGCTACTTACTAAAAGGTCTTAAATGATTATTCTAACTATTCGTTCCGATAACCCCCAAGCCGAAATAAGCTTGTATGATTCAAATAATGAACTTGACTGCGAAAAATGGGAGGCTCACCGCCAGCTTTCTGAGACCATTCATCTAAAAATTGAACAGATTCTTAAGTCGCAAAATTTATCTTGGCAAGCAATTCAAGGCGTTGTTTGTTACCAAGGACCTGGTAGTTTTACCGGTCTAAGAATTGGGCTAACTGTTGGCAATACGTTAGCTTATGGGCTAGAAATTCCAATAGTTAGCACAACCGGAAAATCTTGGATAAATAAAGGCATTAAACTACTTGTTAAGGCTAAAAACGACAATATAGTTCTACCTAAGTATGGCGCCTCGCCCAAAGTTACCTCGCCCAAGAAATAGTTTTTACTGTTTGACCGTATTTGTAAAAAGGTAGTATAGTTATCTTAAGGATTGACTCTACAAGTTTTGGGAGAAAATCCGTTGTACGATTACTTAAATTCAATTAGATTTTCAGATTGGATAAGCGGCTAATGAAGTGATAGTGACTGCCGGGTATCTCAATCTGCTATAGAAGGAGAAGCTATGGATCCAATTACCATTGTATTGGCAATTGTTGGTATTGGTATTGGTTTTGGTACCAGCACGGTTGTAACAAAAAAGAAATTGGGCTCAGCTGAAGAAGCCGCTAAAAAAGAACTTAGTAAGTCTAAAAAAGAGGGCGAAAGATTAATTAGTGAAGCCCGCGAAAAAGCCGCAGATATTGACGAACAAGCTCGCAAAGATGATCAAGCTCATCGCAAATCGCAAAAAGAATTGGAGCAAAGGCTTATAAGCCGAGAAGAAGCTATTGATAAAAAACTAGATGATTTAGACAAACGCTCAGACGGTTTACGAAAAAGTGAAGACGAATTGGAAGGTCTTAAAAATGAGATTCGGGATATCCGGAAAAAACAACAAGATAAGTTAGAGAAAATCGCCAAACTTTCTCGCGAAGAAGCCGCTGACAAACTGATGAAAATGACCGAACGCGACATAAAAGGCGATTTAACTGGCCTAGTAACTAAATTACAAAATGAAGCCCAAGAAAATGCCGAAGATTCTGCCGCTTTGATTATCACAACGGCCATGGAACGAATGGCCAGCGAGGTTACTGCTGAACGTACTGTTACGGCAGTCAAACTGGAAGACGAGGAAATGAAAGGCCGGATTATTGGTAAGGAAGGCCGCAATATTCAAGCTTTGCAACGAGCTACAGGTGTAGATATTATGGTAGACGACACACCTGGCATGGTAATACTTAGTAGCTTTGACCCTGTTCGACGTGAGGTTGCCCGCCAGACCATGGAAATGCTCATGAAAGATGGTCGGATTCACCCGGGGCGCATTGAAGAAGTTGTAGAAAAAGCCCAAGCCAACGTTCAAAAAGATGTTATTAGAAGTGCTGAAGATGCAGCTAGAGAAGTTGGAATTATCGGTATTCCTAAAGAAATATTACAATATGTCGGAGAACTTAAATTCCGTACTAGTTATGGCCAGAACGTACTTAAACACAGTACCGAAATGGCTCACATTGCTGGCATGATTGCCGAAGAACTAGGTGCCAATGTTAAGACTGCCAAATACGCAGCATTGGTACATGATCTAGGCAAGGCTTTGACTCATAAAATGGAAGGCAAACATCATCATATTAGTGGTGAAATTTTACGCAAGTATGGTGTACCAGAAGACGTAGCTCATGCCGCCGAAGCCCACCATGATGATATGGAAGCTACAACTGTTGAAGCCTTAATCGTGCGGGTGGTTGATGCTGTCAGTGCTTCTCGCCCTGGTGCACGCAACATTAGTGCTGAGAATTTCGTGGAACGCATGAAAGAACTAGAGAACGTGGCCAATAGCTTTGATGGCATAGAGAAATCTTATGCTATTAGTGCTGGACGTGAAGTTCGGATTTTTGTGCAGCCTAAAGAAATCGATGACTTAAGCGCTATCAAGTTAGCTCGCGATATTGCCGTCAAAATTGAAAGTACTATGCAGTATCCAGGTACTATCAAGGTTAATGTAATTCGTGAAACTCGGGCTATAGAATTCGCCAAGTAGGTTATACGAAAATGGCTCAAATTCTAATATTCGGTGATTCAATCACTGATGGATCATCAGACTCCATGGGTGGTTGGGCTGACCGATTAAGACAATACTTTTGGGTAAGAAACATTACCGGAGATATAGACAATGATGAGTACTATTGGTTATATAACCTCGGTATTAGCGGTGATTTAACAACTGATGTGTTAAAAAGAATTGAAGTTGAGTCAATCGCTAGGAAAGTTGCCCAAAGAGCTAAAGGAGTAGTATTTGTTTTTGCAATCGGAATTAATGATAGTGCTTTAGAAGGGACAACCAATCCCTCTCCTCATTTAAATGTAGATCAATTTTCTAAAAATTATCAAAGTCTTATATCGTTTGCAAAAAAATATACCGATAAGATATTGTGCATTAACATTACGCCAGTTGATGAGACAAAAACCAATCCTATTTACGACAATCTTTGGTATAAAAACGATCGGATTCAGCAATTTAACGAAGTAATTAAAGAAGTTGCGACCAAGAACCAAGCTAACTTTATTGATATACATGCACCTTTTAGTGAAGAACCTAACTTTGTAAAGATGATGATAGACGGTTTACATCCAAACGATCATGGACATTTATGGATGCTCGAACATATTAAGCCGCAGGTACTTAAAATTTTAAATATCAGATGATTAAAGCTGTACTATTTGATTTTGGTGGTGTGTTGTCCGCTGGCGGACAAGATGTTAAAAACACCCTTGCAGCTATGCTTGGTGTTGACCCAGATGCTGTTATTTTAGATCAGCTCCATGAAGATTATCGCCGTGGATTAATTTCTACTGACGAATTTTTTAAAGATTTTGGCAAAAAGCACCATACCCACGTAACAGCTGAGCAATTTATGGCTAGTTCAGATATCTTTAACCGGAGCCAGCCAGTATACGACTTAGCTATGAGATTACGCCAAAAAAATATTCATACTGGAATACTTTCAAATATCTATCCCGAAACTGCTAAAGTACTTAAACTAAAAGGATTTTATAATGAATTTGAGCCGCTGTTATTATCATGTAAAGAACATTTCGCTAAACCAGACAAAGAATTTTATGAGATTGCCTTAGCTAAACTAAACCTAAAGCCTGAGAATATATTATTTATAGACGACCAAGACAAGTGTTTACCGCCAGCATTAGAATTGGGCATGCATGTTATTAAGGCATTAAGACCTGAACAAATTGTCAAAGATACGACCAAATTGATTATGCAAGAAAATAACTTTAAATTATGAACATACTTTATATCGGTGACATTATGGGAGAACCAGGAATTAAAATAGTTGATAATGTACTTCCAGATCTAAAAAAAGATAAACAGATCGATTTAGTAATTGCACAAGGCGAAAACGTTAGCGAAGGCAAAGGAATGTTACCGGAGGATATGCAGCGACTGCAAAAGCTAGGTATCGACTTTTTTAGTGGCGGTAACCATACACCCAGTAAGGAAGCATTAAAGCCCCTGCTTGAAGATCCTCTTCAGCCGGTTATTGGTCCGGCTAATATGCCAGCCTGCCCAGGTCTTGGCTATAAGTTTTTTCAAACACCAAAAGGGCCAGTACTTGTAATTACGATTTTAGGTGAAACTTTTGGTCATACTAAAGTAGAAATTGATAATCCGCTTAAAACTATCGATCAAATTTTACTTGTCAATAAAGATAACCCACGACTGGCTACAATTGTTAATATTCATGGAGATTACAGCAGTGAAAAAGTTATATTTGGCTATTACCTGGATGGTCAAGTTACCGCTGTAGTAGGTGATCATTGGCATACTCCAACGGCTGACTCTATGGTGCTACCTGAAGGCACTGCTCATATTACTGATGTTGGCATGTGCGGAATATTACACTCCAGCTTAGGTGTAAAGTTTGAATCAGTAATCCCACGTTGGAAAGATGGAGCAATTACCAAAAACGAATTAGAAGCTGAAGGTCCGCTTCAATTCAATTCTGTACTTATTGAATCAGATGACGAAAGCAGGCTAGCTCGAAAAATTGAGCTTATTCAAAAGACTGTTGCCTAGTTATTTACGGATATATCCGCTATAATCTCTCTGTTATTCAAGCCTCTTCGGGGTGTGGCGCAGTTGGCTAGCGCGCCGCGTTTGGGACGCGGAGGTCGAAGGTTCGAGTCCTTTCACCCCGACCATCTACGAAATCATATGATTTTATGTTTCCTTGCTAGGGTTCGTTTAATTTATGAGTGTTTTCAACCCCCTGATTTTTACCAACCCTTGATACTTTAATCATGAATCGGGAAAAGAATTTTCTAATGGTTCCATCGAGTACTGCTGTTGCTTTTTAGTCTACAGACACTTATTATTTAGGTAACACTTAAAACAGATATGCAAAACGACAATCCACGGCCTGACACTCAGCCAACAATTACGCCTAGTCCAGATTCTAACGGTCAACTAGCCCAGCCATCGTCTAATGGAGTGTCACCAATAAACCCATCACCGCAACCAACAGTCGTTGTGAACGGACAACCTAACCAACCAATAACACCCATATCTAGTAGTCAATTTGAGCAAATAACTGACCAAAGGCCGTCAAAATGGCGTTACTTCTTTATTGTGTTGGGGATTCTACAAGCCATTGGCGTTGGAATATTCTTTATGGTAATGACATGGGCAATTCAGCAAGCTAAAGCTGGTGTGTCTGGTACTGAGTTCATTGGTTTAATTGTATATGCAACATTAGTTCCAGGCGTAGGACTTATAGCTTTTATTAACCTTGTGGGCCTACCGATTTATATGTCTAAGCACAAGCCGCACGGCAAGGGCTTGGTCCTTAGTATCTTATCTCTGCTTGTATCAGTCATACTTGCACTATACGGGGCGTATAGTGTTTATCAATTCCGAGTTGCTCTACCAAAACACATAAATAAACTCACTCAGCAATCACAGCAAAAATTTCAAACACAGCAACAACAATTCGCAACAAATAATTCCAAGCCTGAAATAACTAAAGATGAAGCGATACAGTTGCTAAAAACCTGTAAGCTAAAAGGCTTCTACTATACAAAACAAACCGATAAAAGCGACCCAGCTAACGGTGGCTGGGGTGAGTTATCTTCTACGGGCATAGTCCTGACCAAAGTTGATGGACAGCCATATAGAATAAGTATTGCAGACAGGCTAATTCCTGAATTAGTGCCAGTTGCTCGTGAGGCACAAAAGACTTGTGGTGACCCACAATTTTGGCACGATGGTAACTACGAACAGTATCAAAACGGCCACTGGTATTTTAACGGCAAAGTTGTAAATTAGCCTTAAAGTTAAAATATCAAACCATGTATAAGATGTGCCTTGGTAGGGCTAGTCTTTTTTATCTTCTGTAAAAGCTTAACTGATTGCTATGGGTTTTCCTAGATTTATTTGAACAGTTCAAGAATCATTCAAGAGTCCCGACCAATTTATTGAAAAAGTAGTACAATACTTCTTATGGTTAATGCTGCACTGTCTGTTTTGGCAGCCTTCGCATTGTTAGTAATTGGTGAAGCCCTTTGGCGGGCTAAAATACTAAAGGCTGAACTAGGCCGTAAATTCATACACATAACGGTTGGCACATTTGTAGCTTTTTGGCCGTTTTATATGAGTTTTAGGCAAATACAGCTGATCGCTGTAGCTTTTTTTGTAGTAGTAACAGCTTCTCGATCTTTAAATATTTTTAAATCAATTCACGCAATTGATCGTAAAACATGGGGTGATGTTTTATTTGCGATTGGTATTTTGTTAGCTAGTTCGATTACAAGTTCAAAATGGATATTTCTGGCGGCAATTTTACATCTCAGCTTGGCTGATGGACTAGCTGCGGTTATTGGGAGTAATTATGGGAAGAAGCACCAGTACAAAGTACTTGGCTTTACTAAATCTGTCGTTGGCACGGCAACTTTTTGGCTAGTGTCTTTATTGATCTTGATTACTGTCATAACACTGGGCGGTGCCAATTACTACATAGTTACCTTTACAGCAATATTATTGTTACCGTTAACTGCTACAGCGATTGAAAATATAGCTGTCTATGGTTTAGACAACTTGTTTGTACCACTTTTGATAGTAGTTGTCCTTAGTCAAATGAGTTTTACGGGTTAGTTTTTCTAGGAGATAACTGCCAGGGCCCATGGGCGCGCAGTGCATTAAATATAACTATCACATCAACTAGTTCTTGAATAATCGCTCCATAAAGTGGTAAAAACTTACCGGTTGCGAAGATAAACATTAATCCAACACTAATAGCAATTCCAATCCAAATAGATTGTTTGGCTATAAAAAAGGTATATTTGGCTACTTCCAAACTATCGGCTACTTTCTCGATATTGTCTAACATGATTACTACATCAGCTGATTCACTGGCAGCCGTTGAACCGCGGGCCCCTAAAGCTATTCCGACTTCGGCAGCTGCAAGTACTGGAGCGTCATTAACGCCATCACCGACAAAACCTACTGGGCGATTCTTAATATTTTCAATAATCCGTAATTTATCACTAGGCAACTGTTCGGCGTGGACCTCTTTGATACTAAGTTCACTGGCAATCTGCTGAGCACTAGCTTTATTATCACCAGTAACCATCAGTACATGTTTAATACCCATTTTCATCAATCGATGTAAAGTTCGTTTACTTTCGGCCCGAACCTCATCTTTAAATGTAATGATACCGGCCAGTTGACCGTCAACCGCTACAAAGGCTGACGTCTGCTGAATTTTAGTGGACCTGAAATTCTTAGGCATAGTCACCGAGTAGTCAGCAATTAAACCGAATCGACCGATTAATACTTCTTTGCCGTTAACATGAGCAATCAAACCATTTCCGGCTAACTCACGAACTTTCTTAGCTTTTGCAATTTTTACTTTCTTTACTTTAGCTTGATTGATAATTGCCTTAGCCAACACATGATTAGAACTTTGTTCTAAGCCAGCAGCTAAAGACAAGACAGCTTCAGAACTAAAGCCTCCAAAAACTTTAACCGTATCAACTTCAGGGCGGCCTTTAGTTAAAGTACCTGTTTTATCAAAACCGATGGTTTTAAGAGCTGCTAACTGCTCCAGTGAGGAGCCAGTTTTTATAATAATGCCTTGTTTGGCTGCCCGGCTCATCCCTGAGATCAAAGCAATTGGTGCCGCTAAGATTAAAGGGCAGGGAGTAGCCACTACTAAAACTTCCAAAAAACGAATCGAATGTCCGCTAATAACCCAAGCTGAAATGCCAATAGTAAAGGCAATTATGGTAAAAGGTATGCTGTACCTGTCAGCCAAGCGTACAAACGGAGCCTTACTAGCTGCTGCCGATCTAACCAATTTAATAATCTGTTCGAATTGACTATCTTTTGCTGAGCGCAGGGAGCGAGCCGTAATCAAACCGTCTAAATTAACAGATCCACTAAGTAATTCTTCGCTTAGTTTTTTAACTTGGGGTAAACTCTCGCCAGTTAAACTAGATTCATCAAAACTGGCTGTACCTTCCAAAATGACTGCATCAACCGGGACAACTTCACCAGGTTTTATAATAATTTTATCACCGGCTCGGATATCGCTAACCGGTACATCTAATGTTTTACGGCCTCTTACTAAATGGGCTTTGGTCGGGGCTCTGTTAAGTAAAGCAGTCAATTCAGTTTTGGCTCGGCGCTCGGCATAATCTTCCAAGGCTTCACCGCCTGTTAACATAAATACGATCACAATGGCAGCCCAATACTGACCTAGTATTACAGAAGATATAATGGCCGTAGCCGCTAAAATATCGACACCATACTTACCAGTTCGTAGATCCTGAATCATATCCCAGACTAACGGAATGGTGTTAATTAAGGCACTTAAGCCCAAAATTATGTGAGCTGCACTGTGGTAGCCTGACAGTTCCAATGGCAGTCCAACCAAAACCGTAATAATTACTAAGCCAAACTGCAGGTAATTTCTAAAAAACAATCTTATTTTTTTATACACTCTAGTTAACTCCAAGTACTATAATTTTCTGTCGATGTTTACATCTATATTATAGCAAAAAATATACTGCTCCGCCCCTGTTTCTTATAGTGCTTTTGCTATAAACTGTAGCTATGACTGCCCGTACTCATGATCTCGCTGCCATTACAGCGCTAGGCATTGTTGTGCTTACTCAGCCGATTCAAACCATGACACTAGGAACAGCACTTTTAGCCATTCTGGCAAATCAAATTGGCGGTATCGCGCCAGATATTGATCAACCAACTGCACCATTTTGGCGTAATTTACCTATCGGCGGTACACTTGGTAAAGTTTTTGACAAAATGCTAGGCGGGCACCGTTTTATAACCCATTCGCTTTTGGGGGTAGCATTACTTGGTCTGCTGAGTCATCTACTACTACAGTTTCTTCATCCCATAATGCCTCACGTTAACATACAACTCGTTTGGTGGGCCTTTATTATAGGAATGTTATCGCATTTAGTTATGGATACCTTTACTAAGGAGGGTGTGCCCTGGTTACTACCTTTACCTGTTAAATTTGGCTTGCCGCCTTTTAAATCTATGCGTATTACTACTGGCAAAGGTGTAGAAAAAGTTTTATTTCTAGCGCTAGTATCATTTGATGTCTGGTTTTGCGCTTCTCATTACCAAGCCTTGTTGGTACTTATTCATAAACATATTGTTTAAATTAGACGGTCTACCATGCCTATTTGGTTTAAGGTTATAATATTAATATGCCTGGAGAACTTGATCCTAGACTAGCAGATCCAGATCAGTACTTTTCAGATAAGTATGGATCTGTAGAAGTACAATATGGTGAACATCTATTTTCGCTAAGTAGTGCACTAGAGGTCGAAAAACTTTTACGATCGCAAGAAGTAGTTGATCGGGACTCAAGAGAGAAGCGTGCCAATACTCATATAAAGCTTCTTCGCGAGGCTGGAGCTTTAGAACCCGAAGATGATGTTGTTTATCCGGAGGTTACTTAAGTGGCATCAACTCTCGAGCAAATTGTGCCTTCAGTTGAATCAATCCAACCGGAAAAGCCTGATTTAATTTTAGAGTATCCAGATCAACAGGTTACCTTGTTTGGTATAACCGGTACTATAGAAGATCTTCTTAAAATGTGTCCGGTACCATCTGGGTCCATGACTCTCGAAGCCAAGAATATGTTTGTAGTAATGGCTTTAAATGAAGCTGAAGTACCGATTAAGCAAGAACATATGTCAATTTTTGAAAAAATCGTTGAATCACGAGGAGTTGAGCTCAAAGTTTCAGTGCTTACAACAGAAGAACCAGCCGCGCTTGCTAAACCTTTAAATTTAGAACCTGATCATGAAAGCTTAACGAAAACCGATGTAAATAATGAATTACGCGCTGCCACCGTAGACAATGAAGTTAACTCTAGGGCATTATCTTCAAAAAACGAATTGGAGGTTCAGCAAACTTTATCCTCACCAATAAACCTAAACGAAACAGTAGTCGACCCTAAACCAGATGAAGCAACGTCATTGCAAATGGATGCCTGGTTAACACAAATGCAAGCTGAGTATTATCAAACTATTAAAGCTCAAGATATATTAGAATCTGATTTATCTCCAGTTAATGATGTTGAAATTGTGGCCAATGAAGAGAATTTAGATTTAGCACCAATTGAAGATACTTCCTTGATCGCTGAATTAGCTAAACAAGCACCAGAAACAATTGTTGAAACCAAAGCTTCCGAAATATTGGATTTGGCAGATGAAGATTTAGGTACAGCTGGACTTGAAACGATTTCAATCGAATTAGGTGAGGATGAGGAAGAAGACGAAGAAGTATCTATAGATTATGATTCTAAGGTGCTACTGCTTGAACCCAAACCAGAGGAACTTATTGTTATAAATGAAGATACAGAAACTGTGACATTAGCAGAATTGTTACTGAAATCCGAGGCAGTCTTAAGCCACGACGAACCACTTACGTTGGTCGAGCAAATTAGCCAATATGTAGAAAAAAGCCAAGAACTGGGTAATGATGCGGTTGAAGTTATAACTGACTTAATTTCAGATATTGAATCTTTAACTCAAACATTTATTGAGCTTCAACAATCAACGGATTTTGAACCCCAGCTAGCTAAAAAAATCCAACTTGAGTTAGAAGATATTTGTATGGAATTACTTAATTACCTTGGAATAGAATATGATGACGAAATACTATTGAAACTTATCCAGACCATCATTAAGCAACAGTCGTTAAATACTGAAACATTAGTTTCATATCTTTCAAAAGAAGGTACTCACGAAATAAAGTTATATCCTGTTCAGAACATTATGTCATCGAAGATGATTAGAGACTCTGATTTTCGATTACTCGTACTCGGTAACTTTGCCTTATGGCAACAAGATAAAGGTCGCTTAGCTAGCTAACTTAAATGGGGCGAACGATGGGGCTCGAACCCACGACATTCGGGACCACAACCCGACGCTCTACCTAACTGAGCTACGTCCGCCTTAACAGGGGTGATTATATCTGTTTAAGCTCTATAATGCAATTTCAGTTAACGGACATGAGGATGAGGTAAACCAAAAACTAACAATAAAGCCAATCCACCCAATGCTACCCAGGGCCAGGCATCACTACGCTTATTTGGTTGGTTCCTATCGCGTTCCATACTTATATTTTAGCCTAGAAGTAAAATAACTTAAACCCGGGAACACAGCCCTGACCAATGTTATACTTTGGCTATGAATCCTTATGAGGAGATTATTAAGCTGTTAAAAGCAAACTCTATAAATTTTACGGAACTAGATCATGAGCCGGTATATACCAGTGAACAAGCAGCTAAAGTTCGAGGCATGACCCTAAATTCGGGCGCCAAGTCTTTATTACTTAAATCTAAAGATAGATTTGTTTTAGCAGTGTTAGCTGGTAGTCATAAACTGGACTCCAAGAAACTTAAAAAGGCATTAAAAGTTAAAGAAATCAGATTTGCCAGTCCAGCTGAAGTTATGGATAAAATGGGATGTATTGTTGGTGCCTGTTACCCAATAGGCAGTATCGCTAAATTAGAAACTTATTTAGATAATTCGTTATTTAAGCAAATAAATATTTCGTTTAATCCCGGCCGTCACGATAAAAGTATAAAGATTAAACTCAGCGATTACTTAAAGCTAGAGAAACCTATAGAACTAGATATTTCAACTAGCTAAGCTGTAAGCTTTTCGATGCATCAATCAATCTAGTTAAACCAATTCCACCGCCGCAGCGTGGGAAGAAGTTTAGTGACAGAAACTCACTTAGTTCTTTTTCAACTCGATCTTTACCGAATAGGTCAAATAGCTTCTTAGCGTATTTACCCTGGCTTATGCTATAGAATTCTTTGGCCATTTCACTGACAGTTACACTTCGTTCGGCGCTACCGATTGTTTCACTACCGTGGATGATGACATCTATTTTATTGGAGTAGTTATCTCCTTTTTTCTTCATGTTCCAAAACGGGGAGGTATATGATGGGAACTCAGTGCAGAATATCACCATCCCAAAATCTTCTAGCATCTTATTTTCATGTTTGTAAGTAAGTTCCCTAGTTTTATAGTGACGTTTTAGTTGATCGTATTTTTTATAGTGGTATTTACTCCGGTCGCCGAAACCTAGGTACTCCAGTAACTTAGTTTCAAATTTAACTAAGTCGTCAATACCGCCTTTTATTTCAAACTCGAACATTGGGAAAATTAGTTTATGGCGCCCAGGAACCGGATTTTGTTCATTCCGATAACTAGTACTTACGCAGAAGACTCCTGGGACATCTGGTTTAGTCAGTAGCTCGTACTCCAGCCACATCTGTCCAGTTTGGGGTAGCGGCCAGACTTGCCCGGCGTAGTTATAGGTTGCAACTGTGTCAGGATCTTCGCAAGCTGCCAGTATGCTGAGCCGATCTTGAGTACTTACCTCGCAAAAATCTTTATCTAGGCAAAAACGGCGCAGCTTATTGACTACGGCGCTAAATGCTTTAGTGTCTTCTACTCCTTTATAGTTGTTAACCATTAATACCTCCTTTTAGTTAATTTGAATGCATAAAAAAACAGCCCCGAAGGGCTGTCCTTATAAAAATATTCCCGGGCATCTTCATGCTAGGGAATACCTATTTTTATGCATTAGGATTCAGAATAGCATAAACGATATACTTGTTCAATACTTTTCATAAAATTTAGTACAGCATTGTTGCAGAAGTTAGAAAAAGATTAACTAATCAAACATTCATTCATTGTCAAAATTTGCCTGAATGATGTAAAAGAAAAGTCAGTGATTTCGGATTCTGAGTAAACCAAGCAAGTCTTCATACCAACTGCTTTTGCAGATTTAATATCAGCCTCCACTCGATCGCCTACATAATCAATGCGTTCGGCAGGAACGCTAGATTTTTCAATCATCAAATGATTGTGCCGGTGTCGGTTTTAATGGTGCTGCAAGTGGGGCCCCAACGGCGGCTTGGGGGGTAATCACCGTAATAAACTCAACCGGATGTATCTCCGTCCAGCCTGGGTTTGAGTGGCCGTTGTCCTGCACCAGTGGTCCAGTGACGCTGACATAGTCACCAACCTTGAGTGCCAACGTCTCAGCATTGGGGGAGTGAAAGACTGTTCCTGCTTGGTCCTGAGGGATTGTTTCAAGATGCAAGGCTAACCGGCCGTCGCCTGATCCACAGAAATTTACGTTGTTAGAGTTAAGCAGTGATTGGTACTGCGTGTCGAGTATTATATCAAAGGCATTGTCACTATCAGCTTCATTAGGCTCCAATTTGCAGACGTGTCCCGTGATGGTCTGACAATTCTTCGTTACACCTAGACGACCAGGGTCCTGTACACCAGATAGCGGGTCTCCAGGATGACAATTATTTGGCGGTGGTGGAGTAATATCACCAGTCTTATAGACTACTGCAGAACTTAAGCGGATGGCCGCACTTTGATTTAGAACACTTACCTCCATACCAGGGCTAGTTCCATCGAATCTAATTCCGGGTATACAGGCTACTTGTTTATAGTCAGTTGCTGTAATAGGTACGTTGTAGGTAGACGTTGCCAGAGCGGTTGCTGAAGGTCCTCCACTGTAGCTAAAGACTTTGAATTGGCCGGATGAGGCAGCACCTAGGCTTTTAGCAAATAAACAGACCTTGTAGATACCTTTGTCAAAGTTATTGTCAAAAACACTTACTTCAGTTGGAGAAGCTACGCTACCAGCTGTTAGTTGCATGACAGTAGTGTTTCTTTTGACACCAGAATTTTCTGGGGGAGGTATTGAATAGCAATTTGCAGTAACTGATGATGAACAGCGTGGAGATGAATGGGTTGGATCTATACTTTTATTGTTAAGTACAGCGCCGGTTGCTGCAAAGCTCCACCACAGCAAGGCACTACCAATAATGGCAAATAATAGTACAAAGATAAGGATTTGTTTTTTGGATATGTTTGAGCGGACGCCAAAACTACCTTTCTTAGATTTACTAGATTGTGATCTAGAATTTGAATAACGTTTGGCGGTTTTTTTTGATGCGGGCATTAGTTTATTCCCCCTCTTTCATTATTTTCATAATTGTCAAAAATTGACGATTATTTAATATATTATTCTTTTTGAGTATATCATTACTAGTCAATAAAAAGCATATGCTTAGGCAATAGCAATCGAAAAGTAGGTTTTGAATATTATTATGACTTATTTGATTAAATTAAAAGGTCTATATTAAAGGAGTCTTTATGCTTATGCTTGGTACCCCGGGCAGGACTCGAACCTGCAACCTTAAGCTTAGAAGTCTTCTGCTCTATCCAATTGAGCTACCGGGGCATTAACAGATGAGATTATACCATGATTAAGGTGTTCTACCTGCTTAGATTTGCTATTTTAATAAGTTTAAAACTATACTTTACTTAATAAAGGGGTGAGTAGCATGGGTCCAGATAGCTCGTCTGACGATCAAGAAATAAAACCGGAAGAGGTAAAGCCAGTTACAGAAGAGCCTGTAGCAGACAGTAAACCAGTTCAAAGTGAAGCCGTCCAAGCCTCGCACGATAAGAAAACTTTTAAACCCACAACCTCACCTAAATCCAACAAGTCTAAAATCTGGCTGTTATTTGCAGTAGTAATAATTATCGTGTTGGCAGTTGGCTATTGGTTCTTGATTCATAACAAAAAGTCAAAGAGTGCCTCATCAAATACCACTTCACAATCTCAAACTGTTCAAACGGCTAATAGTTTTACGCCAAATACTGTAGCTTATGCCTTTAAATCTAAAGATACTGATCCTTTAATTATGTACAACCGGCCAGCTGCCGGGGGTGATAGGACAACCGCTAAGTCCCTGGCTAACTCAGAAGCGATTACGGATAGCGATGTTAGTGGATCAAATGTGGTAGTGGCTTCGGCTAATGCGCTATACGCAAGTACTGACAGTGGAAAGACGTACACTTCTATATTGAATCTGACTGGAAATGCTCAATTAACTAGCTTGAAATTTTCTAGCGATGGTCAACACATAGTTTTTGGATACTTACCAGGTACCGGTGGTAAGAACACGGTAAAAATAACCGACTTAAAAGGTCAAAACTCAAAAGATCTGTTTACGTCAACTGTTAATGGGGTATTTATTATTGCCTATAATGCCACTAAACAGCAAATTATTTATCAGGAGGGTTGTTTTAACTGTGACGGTGGTCCAGGATTGCCCGTATTAAGAGACTTAAAAACTACTAAAGCTAGTGATTTGATAAGTGGTCTCAAAGCTGATGAATTAGCAAGTGTGGCAGTAAGTTCTGATTTTTCAACTCTTGTTTATGCAAAGGCATCCGAAAATTCAACAGCACCACAAAAGGCCCTAGGTGTATTTACAGGAGCGCCCTATACAATAAATTCACTGAACATAACAAATAACAAGCTCATACAGATTGCTAGTTTCGGTGTCAAAGGTGAGAAAAACACTAACGGCACTTTAAAGTCGCGCCAAGTTCAGGTAGGATTTGTGGCCGGTACTAATACGCCGTATTATTCGAACGATACTCAGCTTGATACTGTTAAATCTGGTTCACCCAGCCTAGTCTATGAAACAACCCAGCCAATCCTAATTGTTCAGTTTGTTAACGAAAAACAAATTCTTGCTGGTTATGGGACTGATACATCGGACTACACTTTTGTTAATTACGCTATACAGTCAAAAAAAGCCACAACTATCTTACAGGGCGATAACAACACCATTATCTTCGGCGTGACTACTCAATAAATGAGTAACTTTTGCTATAATCACACTTGAAATATGCGGGATTCGTATATCGGCTAATATATCAGTTTTCCAAACTGAGGAGACCGGTTCGACTCCGGTATCCCGCACCACATTGAAATTAAAGCCTAAGCGACATACTTACAGATAAGCGGTGCGATGGCATAAATTATGCCAAAAAAGCAAAATAATGCTGTGGAAAACTTAACTAAAACTTAAACTTGATTAAACTGCTAATAGTTTGTTTACATCTTAAAAATTGTAACAAATTTTACAGCAAAAAAACTTATTTTTCTTTTAACAAAATATGTTACACTGTTGCTAGTAAAGATATAACGGTGGGAGTAGGGGCCTATTGTATGTACTTGAGCGAAAAATCTAGTGTTTTTGCTAAAAAAATACGTGCCTTGCGGCGAATCGTTCAAGTTAATCCACCCTTATCACATCGTCTTAGCAGCAAAACCAAAAAAATTAGTTTAGCCGGAATATCGTCGATTTTAGCCACTAGCTTAGGTGTTTGGGGTTGGCAACTAGCCAGTGCTCCTAATCTGCACAGTATAGTACCTACTTCGACTCCCGATTTATCGAATTTAAATAATAATTCTAATGCAAAAGTTTCTGGCGAGTCCTCTAGTCTTAATAGTGTAAATGGCTCCATGAATGTAAGTTCAAGCCTTCACGCCGACGGAACTGCTCGCGTGACTGTAAATGGACAGAATATACCAGTGCCACAACAAGGGACTGTAAATAAGAATGTTAAAGATGAAAATGGCAATAATACAAACGTAAGTGTAAATGTCCAAAACGATAGCACTTCTGTTAGCACACACACATCCCCTGGGCTTAGAATATCGACCCACACTACGACTAACATTTCCAATTCTACCGATGTAACTAATCAATCAGTGGGAGGTAACTAACTAAGCAGAGTTAAGAGTTATCCGACTTTAGTTGATTTTTTAAGTCGACTGGAGTCGGGTAATACTACCCGGTGCAGGTATCAACTAAATAACACTAAAGAAAGGAGTAACTTATGAAAAAGTTACTACGTTTGGCCACAGCGTCGACAGTTGTATTAGGGTTAACAACTGGAATTGCTGCAGCTCAAAGTGGTTCTATAAGCACAACAGGACCAGACTCAACAAATAAAGTCATTAGCAGAACTGACAACAGTGCACGTATCGACAACGACAATGATTTGACGGTACGAAACACTAACGATCAGCACTCCAGCTCAGGTGACGCTAAAGTTCGCGACAACACCACAGGTGGAGACGCAACTAGCGGCGATGCTAGCAATAGCAACAGCCTAACCGCCAATGTTACTGTTGACAACAGTGGTAGCATGAGTGGTATGAACTGGGGTAGTAGTTCAGCTGACCCTGGCTCAATCGACAACACTGGCCCTGACTCTAGCAACGTAGTTGTTAGCAAGGTTAAGAATACATTGACCGTTAACAATGACAACAACGTATCTGTTCAAAACACGAACAACCAGAGTGCATACACTGGAGATGCATCTGTAAGTCACAATACTACTGGCGGAAGTGCTACCACAGGCAGCGCATCTAACACCAATAGTACTGACACCACAATTAGCGTAACCAACTAAGCTAGTTCGAATCTTTTTCAAAAAGGTCCGGATAGATTTAGATAAAAATCGCTAAGTAAAAATTAAGAGTGGGAAGCTTATGTGCTTATAAGCTTTCCACTCCAGGGTGGCAAAATTCATTAATCTAATTGCTCTATATATAAAGTGTATAGAAAGGCATGTAGTTTTATGTCTAACAGAATTAGTAGAAGTGTAATTAGCCTCCTCATGGCTCTATTGTTAGTTTTTATGTATCCCGCTAGTATTTTGGCTGAGGATAGTAGTGGAGGTAATTCAACAACTCCTGTTGCAGATTCTAGCGCTCCAAGTACTTCAGCGCCGGCACCTACAACAGATCCTTCTACTACGTCGAATACAGCGCCGCAAAATCAATCGGGTCCAACAACTCCTCCGGGACCGTCTTCTAAGACATATACTTATAACTCTACTACAGGTTTGTGGGAAAATGATTATTACACCTGGAACCCAGCCACCAATCAAACCAAGCCCAAGAATGCTCCAACGTATAGCTATAATCCATCTACTGGAATGTGGGACACCACCCAATGGGTATTCGATGCTGCTGTAAACAAATATGTTCCTAATGTAGTTTCGGTTGCCTCAAATCCAAATCCAACCTCGACAACCGGTACCAGCCAAACCGACCCTAATTCTATTAATCAAACTGGTCCTAGTTCAGATAACTCAATAAATAACAGTACTTCAAACAACGGCACCTTTAATTTGTTTTACAATGCTGCTATTTCAAACAATATTAATTCCAACGCTTCGAGTGGTAATGCTGCAGTCTTTGGGAACACTTTGGGCGGTAGCGCATTGTCCGGTGATGCTAATAACATAACCAATGTCATGAATATGTTACAGTCCAGCTTTAACTTGCAACCTTCCAACGATATGCTGACCTTCACTTCTAATATTAATGGAAATGTTACAGGTGATTTAAAGCTAGACCCCGGACAAATATCCAACACTGGTCCATTATCTGCCAATGACTTAAATACTCAGACGAACAATAATTTAACTGTTAACCAACAGGGTAGTGGATTAATAAATAATGATATTAATTTGAACTCTAACACTGGCAATGCATTGGTAAGCAAAAATACTACTGGCGGAAATGCCACAACAGGTACTGCAAATGCTGTAGCCGATGTCGTAAATATGCTTAATTCAGCAGTAAGTGCCAATAAATCGTTTATGGGCGTAGTCAATATTAACGGTAATTTAAACGGTGATATCTTGCTTCCAGATAATTTCTTAAGCCAATTAATTGCTAACAGCGGACCAAGTTCTACTGTTAATAATTCCCAAACCGTCAATAATAATATAAACGCTAACTTGGTTGGCAATCAGAACATTAATAATAATGTTAACTTAGCTGCCAATTCTGGTACTGCAACTGTCAACAATAACACTACTGCCGGCAATGCTACTACCGGTAACGCTACTACTAACTTAACAATTATGAATCTTACTGGCAAACAAGTTGTTGGTAGTAATAGCATCCTAGTGTTCGTAAATGTCTTAGGTAAATGGGTTGGCCTGATCATGGATGCTCCAGCCGGCAGTACTTCGGCTGCGCTTTGCGGCGGATCATGTCAAACTTCTAGTACGACCAACAATAACCTCAATGTAAATTCTACCAGTAACAACACAATCAATAACAATATCAATAGCAATGCCCAAAGCGGCAACGCCGCAGTAACCGATAATACCACTGGTGGTAATGCAGCGTCTGGCAATGCCAGCTCCAGTGCTAATTTGCTAAACGTCATAAACAGTCAGTTATCACTGTCTGGCTGGTTCGGAGTACTGTTTATAAATGTATTTGGAAGCTGGAACGGTAGTTTTGGTGTCAATACTGCTGCCGGTAATCCAGTTGGTGGTATGGGCGGTGGCTTAGGAGCTGGACTGGGTAGCGGTGTTGGTTCTGGCGCTAACAAAGTCAAAGCAGTCTTCCGCTTTGTACCAGGCGGCAATGCTAATAAAACCCAGCTAGCTTTCGTAGCCGGAAGCAACGACCAAGGCGCTAATCAGAACAATAATACAGGCGTACTAGCTAGTCATAAAAACGGTGGCACGCCACCACTAAGTAGCGTCGGATCTGCTAAAATAACCAAAGGTCTGAATCTGGTAATGCCACTAGTTGTCAGTACAATTGTAATCTCAGTCATTTTTGGAGCTGAGTACGGTGTCCAACTTAGTGATCGTTTACGCGTTAGCTTACTTCAACACCGAATGAACAAATAGTTTCGGACATCATCCACAACTCGTGAACACTGTTTAGCGGTTATGCGAAACTAACTGGATATGACGACTAAATCTATTAATAGTTTTAAGGTATCTACCTAATATATTCCCAATCAAACTTAGTAGATCTACAATAATAAAAACGTAAAACAAACTATAGATTATAGGAACAACCGAACTTAGCTTTAGTTTTTGATCAGTTTTTATTACTTGACTATTCCATAGGGCAAAAGCCATAAAAATACTAAAGGCTGCCCAAGTCAAAGCCAGAAAGAATACTGTTTTGAAACTAAGCGCTAGGTAAATAATATAGCTCCAGAAGCCTAATAATAGGCTATCAAAGCTGACTTGCCTTAGATTACTTAGTAATGACTCAGATTGGTCCTCTGACTGATTATTAAAGCTGTCCATATAGCTTTTATTGGCTTTGGTGTAAATAAGCATGTCACTGACAAAATTGGCAGCAACTGTTGATTTTGTTGTTAGAACCTTTTTCAGAGCTAGGTTTCGATAAATATTACCTGAACTTATCCGCTTAGATCGGTTCATATGAATTAAGCTAAAAAATTTATTAAATTCCACCTGGCCAAAATATTTAAACAATTGGGTTATACCTAAAACATTCGGATAGGCAACTGGTACGGAGTTGGCCTTTATTACTTGGACAGCTTCATTTAATGCAAAGTAACGCGAGGCAGTTTTTAGATAATTTTTACCTAAAGTATCAAAACCGTCCAACACAACTACCAACTCTCCCCCGGCAATTTTATTAAACCCAGCAGTAATAGCTGGACGTCTACTTAAGGAATGCCGTTTAGAAATCAACTTGACTGATTTTTTAGGGTTAGTGTCCATAAAGCCTTTAATTATTTTGGTAGTGTTAACGCTAGACGCATTGTCGACTACGATAATTTCATAATTTCGGTAAGTATTACTGACAATGCTGCCCAAACAGCTCTTAATTAGGTCCTGGTTGTTATGGGCCAGTAGGATGATGCTAATTAGTGGTCGTTTTCTTAGCTTTCGTCGATGTGGGTGAACGGTATATGCTTGTCGATGTCTAGTTTCAAATACGTCATAGAAACTAGAGCCAATTACGACTGAGCTGCCAGTTGCTAGACTACCTATGACTGCTGAATATAAAAGAAAAATCATCCGACTACTTTTTCAAATTTAAAGGTGTACATGCGGCGCCATTCAAACCAGTTACCACTGCAGGTTTGAACGGTTAAGATAGGCGGTCCTTGGTAAGTCAGCTCCGATGTATCAGATGGCTTAACATTCTGGGCAGATTCGAAAGTATAATAAAAAACATATTGATTATCGGTATAAATAGCAACTTCAGCCCCAGGTTTGACGTTTTTTAAGTTATAAAAAACATACTTGTTGTAATGACCATAAACAAAGGTATTGCCATCATGATCATTCGCTAATTTACTCAGCACAGCAAACTGAGCATGATAACCGCTTAACGTCCATTCACCAGTTTTATCATTAAAGAATCCGTCGTCTATTGGCAAGTCAATTCCAAGGCTAGGTAGACGGATTCTGATCGGACGGCCCGAGGTAATTTTAACTGGGGCCAGAGTCGGCGATACAGCCGGTGCATAAGACGCGGCAATGGCCGGTTTGTAATTATTAAATAACTGATGCGATGGGCTAGAAACGTACCAAGCAAATAATAGGGTAACTAAATAGACAGCTGTTAGACCGCTATAAGACCGAGCTTTAGCTGCCTGTATTAACCAGCTGTCCATAAGCTTGTTTTTACTTCTAACTTTATTAGCTAACAAAGAAGCGGCGCCAAGTCGATACACCTAAGCGTGTAGCTACTGCAACACCACCCATAACAACCGCTACTATACCAGTAGTAGCCAAAGTTGAATTTACACCTGTATTTGGTAAGGCGTTGGGATTTTGAGCCGAAGCACCTTGTCCTTGACCATTCGGTGCTGAGCTGCTAGTGCTAGTACTTGATGCTGACTTGGAAGACCCACAACCAGCCTTAACATTTGTGCTAGAACTATTGCTGTTTTTAGAGTTACCACTAGTCGAACTACCACCAGATGTATTTCCGTTGGTGCTGGAACTACCAGAGCTGGAGCTTTGTGAGTTATTGTTAGTCACATTCACATTGTTATTGCACTTTACATTTGTACTGTTGGTTTGAGTATTAGTTACTTTGTTTGTTGAGCCAGGTCCTGTGTTGCTAATACTTGAAGCAGCAGCCACACCAGCCATTAAGCCTGTTGATACAGTAACCCCCACCAAAACTTGAAGTAATTTATTCATTACTCTCTCCTTTAAACTTGTTTAGACTTAGCTACCCAAAAGGTACGTATATATATTTACATATGTGTGACGTAATGTAAATAATGTTTTAAAACATAAGCATCATAATAAATTCCTAGAGAGCTAGGAACTAAATGTCGTGCATGACGCTAATATGAGCGCCTAATGTGTTTAATCGTTCAGCCAAGTCTTCATATCCACGGTTAATGGTATAGACATTGCGTAGCATACTGGTGCCTTCGGCAGCCAGCATACCAATCAACAATAAACTGGCCGGTCTTAGTGCCGGCGGGCTGATAACTTCTGCATGTGTAAAATTGGTTGGGCCTTGCACATAAATTCGATGCGGATCAGCCAACTCCACATTCATGCCGATTTTGCTCATCTCCGTATAATAAATTGCCCGATTTTCGAACATCCAATCATGTATTAATGTGCGACCCTTACAAACTGCGGCAATTGGTACAAAGTAGGGAATGTTATCCGGATTAATACCTGGCCATAAATTAGGATGCAGCTTCTCCTTAGGTGCTACTAAGCTGCCATTATGTTTATTTATTTCTATATCAGCTAAGTCAATCACTCCGTTTTCAGCTTTATAAGTAGGCGAAACTGAGTAAGGTAGACCCATGGTTTTAAGTTTAAACAATTCCAAACCAATCCAATAAATTGGTACACGCATAATTGTCAGCCTAGAATTAGTTGTAATAGCAGCTGATATAAATAACATTGCCTCAATTGGGTCTTCAGTAGGTGCATATGTGATACTTTTTTTAATTTGTGGCACACCAGTCACAGTTAATATTGGCGTACCGATTCCTTCAATTTTGACACCTAGTTTTTGTAAAAATAAACATAGATCTTGAACCATGTAGTCAGCGCTGGCACCTTGAATTACAGTTGTTCCATTAGAACGGGCAGCAGCCATTAAGGCGTTATTAGTAACCGTATTGCCTTGTTCGTATAAAATTATACGATCTTCAACTCGGTGCTTTGAAACAACAACTTCATAGAAACCGCTCCTAGCAGTTACACTGACACCGAAATTTTCCAGTGCATATAAATGCGGTGCAATAGTTCTTCTACCTAGCTTACAACCACCAGCATAGGGAATTTTAAATTCTGACTGTTCATGCAAAAGCGGTCCCAGTAGCATTAAGACGCTACGAGTTTTACGGGCTGATTGGCTATTGATATTACTTAAATCAAGTTTAGCTGGCCGACGGATTTCTAGCTCATTATCCGGTAGCCATTTAAGTCTTACGCCAATACTATCTAAAACTTCCACAATGCGGTCAACTTCTTCAATGCGTGGTACATTTTTAATTCGGGTTACTCCATGATTAAGTAACGATGCACAAAGTAGAGCAACGGCAGCATTCTTGCTAGTCTTAAGCTTAATTTTTCCATGCAATTCATGACCACCTTCAATCCTAAGATTAATGCCACCTTCACCCAAGCTAATAAGTTGTTTGTTTAACACATCACTGATTCGCCCCAAAGTTTCTAAACTGAGATTTTGTTTACCATGTTCAATGCGGTTAACAGCTGATTGACTAGTGCCCAATCGCTGGGCGAAAGCGGCTTGGGTTAATCCGCGTTCTTGTCTTATCTGATAGATCAGATGGCCAATTTTTTCATTTGTGTCATTCACAGGTCTACATATTATACCTCGTACGATATAAAATTCAATTATCAAGTGGCAGCTATATTTATCTGTCTATGGTTGTTAAAATAGAATTATGATATAGCTTGGTGTAACCTACTGATTATTTACAGATTAATTATTGAGAGGTTGACATGAAAGATAAACAAATTGAGAATTTAATTAAAGCCGAAGTTCGTCGCCAAAGTGATGGACTAGAAATGATTCCCAGTGAGAATCATACTTCCGGTGAAGTACTTAAAGCTTTGGGCTCGCGCCTTACCGATAAATACTCCGAAGGTTACCCAGGCAAACGTTATTATGGTGGCTGTGAAGTAGTCGATGCCGTTGAAGAATTGGCCCGCGATCGGGCCAAGCAACTGTTTGGTGTAGACCATGCCAACGTTCAGCCTTATTCCGGATCACCGGCTAACCAGGCTGTATACTTTGCATTAGTTGATCCTGGTGACAAAGTCATGGGTATGCACCTGTATTACGGCGGTCACATGACGCATGGATTAAAAGTTAATTTTTCCGGAACGATCTATGATTCGGTTCAATATCATACCGGCAAAGACGGATACTTAGATTACCAGGAAATGTCCGACATGGTCGAAAGGGAAAAGCCTAAGCTTATTTTTGTAGGGGCTACAGCTTATCCGCGGATATTTGATTGGGAAAAACTGCGCCAAATTGCCGATATATCTAAAGCGTGGTTAATAGCTGATATTTCACATATTGCTGGTCTGGTTGTTGCTGGTGTCCATCCGTCACCAGTTGGATATGCTGACGTTATTACAACAACAACTCACAAAACACTTCGCGGTCCGCGCGGTGCTATGATTTTATGTAATGGTAAGCCCTCCGAACCGCTAAAAGAAGCTGATCGAAAGTCAGAAAACTTACCAACTCTCATCGACCGGGCTATTATACCGGGCTTGCAAGGTGGTCCTCACAACCATCAAACGGCAGCCATTGCGGTAGCTCTAAATGAAGCGGCAACGCCGGAATTTAAAAAATATGGTCACCAAGTTGTCAAAAACGCCAAAACTCTTGCTAAAGAATTGTCTGCCAAAGGCTACAACTTAGTTACTGGGGGGACTGACAATCATTTACTACTAATAGATTTAACTCACAAAGGTATCTATGGAGCCATGGCTGAGCAAGCTTTAGGTAAAGCTGGAATTACTGTCAATAAAAACACGGTACCCTTTGATAGCCGACCACCGTTTAGCCCATCAGGTATAAGATTAGGAACACCAGCTTTAACAAGCCGCGGAATGAAGGAGCAACAGATGGTTCAAATTGCCGCTTGGATTGATGAAGCCATCACCCACTACTCCGATGAAAAAACACTTAACAAGTTAAGAATAGCAATAAAGAGCTTTGCCAAAGATTTCGCTTTGCCTAAGTAGCATATATACTTAACAAGTTAAGTATTACTTAGTAATGATGATTCCGTTATTATAGGAGTATCTATAATTTCCGGTTCCTGCTGAAGATTAATATCAAACATCTGCTGTACTTTACTAACTACCTTTTGTCTAAAGCTTAATAAGTTAGCTGTAGATTGAGCATGTTCGTTCACGAACACTAAAGCTTGAGCTGGCCAGGTGGCCATACCAGTTTCTGGGTCGTGGAAGTCTTTAAACCCGGCTTGTTCAACTAGCCAGGCGGCCGATAATTTATATTTCCCATCATTTTGAGACCAATAAGTTATACTAGGGTACTTATTAAGCAGGTCAGTAAGTTGACCTTCGTCAACCAAAGGATTCACGAAGAAAGACCCGTTATTAGCTACTTGTTTGGGATCCGGCATTTTAGCGCTGCGAATATTGATTACTGCATCGCGTAAAACTTGTGGTGTATAACTAACAATTTTGTTGCTATCAAAATAGCTTTTGACTGATGGGTAAAAGGGTGGCTCGGGATTAGCTCGTCTTAGATGCAAGGTCATACCAGTAATAAAGAATCGTCCTTTATCAGTAGTTTTAAATCGACTACTGCGGTAAGAGAAGTTACAGTCCGTATTTGGCATAGCCATAAATTGTTTAGTCTGATGGTCATAACATTCTACACTGACTAAAGTTTCGGATATTTGTTGACCATAGGCACCTACATTTTGGACCGGTGTTGCCCCTGCCGTCCCAGGTATTAACGATAAAGCTTCAATTCCTGTTAAGTTATCGGCGACCGATCGAGCAACAACACTATCCCAATCTTCTCCGCTGCTAATTGTCAAATAGACATTTTCCTGATCCTCATCAAATTTTTCAAAACCAAGGATTTTATCAACTATGACAAGCCCTGGATAACCTTTATCAGACCAAATAATATTGCTACCAATACCTATCATAATAGCTGGTAAATGATGATCGTCTGCCCATTTAATAGCTTGATTAACTTCGTTGCGATCAACGACGTTAACCAAATAAGCGGCATTACCACCAAGACGCATTGTCGAATAAAGCTTAAGTGACACGTTTTGGTGTATGTCCATTCCCTGTAATTATAACCCAACTCAGTTAATGCTGGGCTTGCAATGGTGAGGTGCTGCCAGTAACATATAAGCAATGGCAGAGTACGGAGCTGACTTTCCTTATAAGACAATTGGGTGGCACCTAAAGTTCGCCCGCGAACAACTTAGAGAAAGTTTAATTGAAGCGGCCGGTGCTGTTGAGATTGAAGTTGAAACTTTAGAGCGTATCGAACAAGGGAAGCAGCGTCCCAGCGAAGATGTTTTACTTCTTCTTATTAATCACTTAGGACTCGAGGATGCTGAAGCCACTAGCTTATGGCAATTAGCTGGATATATTAGCCCAATAGATGTTGAACCTGATAAATCACTGGCTCACCCGGCAATTGATTTACGAACTGTTTACACTGATATGATGCACGCCACAATTAATGACTACGGTGTGGTAATGAATTTTATGCAGAGCGGTCCCAATAACCAATTACTGGCAGTGGCCCGAGTCGGCATGAGCAAAGAGCATGCTAAACGCATAATTGAAATACTTCAAAAGACATTAACTCAATCAGATCATTCAATTTCACCTAAGCTATTACCTTCTCCCCAGACTCATAAAAAAGCCAAAGATACGAATTGATAAAATTAGCTGAACTATCAGCGCGTTCTAATAATTCAATACCCTTGTAATTACCGTTTATACTTGTAGACTAGTAATCTTTAAGGTTTTATAACAGCTATGACTGATCCTATAGTATTCGCTCGCTGGGAGCAAAATAGACTGCCATTTATAGATATTACGCCTAATGATTTTGAGTTTTATTGTTCTACTTTAGATATTTGAAAAGAACAATTAATCGGCAAGTCAGTCCTTGATATTGGATCTGGAGCCTCAGACTTTACTAGAACTGTTACTGAGCTCGGTGGTTTTGCAGTTGGATTAGATTTAAATTACGGAGTCATTCCGGCTCATGAAATAGTCGAATCAGTAAAGAATCGTTTTGCAGATCATGATAAAGATCGGATTAATGACACCCTAACCAGGTTTTATGATTCTATAACTGATGGTAAAGGGCATTACATTCGGTCAACCATTAGCACCCTACCCTTTAGAGATAACTACTTTGATTTAGTGGTTTCTGGTCAATTACTGTATAAGCATATATTAAGTAACGTTACGCATCCTGGAAGTGCTTCATATATGCTCAATGAGTTAATCCGGGTTACTAAACCAGGCGGAAAAATTAAAGATTTCCCCGTACCAAAAACCCCACACCCGGCTGAAGAGAGTATTTTGCGTCATATTGAGACAATGATTGCTCGGGCTAAGGCCAGAAAGGCCGGTAAACTCACAGCAGAACTTACAGAATCTGACCAAGACGACATAAGAAAGTTTAATCTATACGGTGCAGTAATGCTGGCTTTTAAAGATGGATTAGTAGGCCCACCACTGATTAAAAAAGTAATAATGCCAGACCAAGAAGAAATTGAATATATGCTGCAATTAACTAAGCGTGAAAATCGTCAAATAGGTGTTAGTTAGTATTTATTACTATTTCAGTAGAGACTTATTTAGTTAATTAGAGTTCCAAAGACCACAATATTATCTGTGTAATGACGGGTTTGTCGGTTAAATACTCCGCCGCAAGTAATCAGTCGTATACCAGCGTAACTTATATTTCCATAAACATCATTGATCGGAACTTGATCTTGAGGGTATTGCTTAACCGCATCAATATTAAACTTGATAGTAAGACCATCATTTCGGTCAACTTCAATAATGTCTCCGGGCTGTAGTTCTCGAAGGTACCAAAAAATGCCCAATCCTTTTACATTGTCAACGTGGCCGTCAAGAATTGCCGGACCAATTTCGCCAGGACTTGGAGACCGCTGATACCAACCAGCAATATGGAAGTCCGCAGGTACTTCTAGTGTACCGTTAGCGGCTAAGCCGACTGGTTGTAATGAGGTAGATAAATTAATCTTAGGTATACGTAAGTAAGTTGGCACCGATCGCGGTAAGCCTTTGGGCAGGACTGGCTGAGATACAATCTTAGTTATTGATTTTGTTTGTAGCTTCGGAGCGCTAACATTCAGATTTGGGGCACTATGAACTAAGGGTCCAAAGTAAATGACACCTGCAATTCCTAAAATAGTTGATACTATACTGAGTCGAAATCTTCGACTAAGTGATTTAAAAGAGTTTTTCATAACATTGGTAGGCAGTCGGTTTAAAACCGACTGCCTTAGTTACAATTAATTTACTTAGAAACCTTTTTTGTATATGCGGCGTAAACTTACACCGATCAATCCGGCTGAACCAAATAGACCTAGTAAGGCACTAGCATTGATAGCCATATGGCCACCACCAGCGTTTACTGGACCGACTGGAGCTTTAACTTGTGGAGCAACAACGGGGGTTACAACAACTGGAGTTGGTGTTGGGCCGCTACCTTGTCCACCTGTTACAGGAGGAGTAGGTTGTTTACAAGCTTCTTTAAGGTCAAAACTTGCCATTCGTACACGTTCAGTGTGATCGCTAGGAAAGTCTCCCTTTAATGTCAAGCTATAATTACCTGGTTTGGTGCCATCAGCCTTCTGAATAAAATCAGCAGTCTTATGAGCATCAATTTTTGTACCAACTGGTACAACTAAGGGGTTACTTGAACTAGTAATACCCAGAGGTTCGTTCTCTGTCATATTATTTACTGTCCAAGTGATTTTTAAATAGCCATCACTAATACATTGGCCGTAAGCTGTCAGACCATAAGTCCAGGCAGACGCCGTACCAGTTAAAGCCGTAAGAACTGTAACACCTGTAACAACAGATGCAATTAACATATTTTTCATACTAAAACCTCTAAACTCTCGTTTTACAAGAGCATTTTCTCATAAAAGTTACATAATGTCAATAACATGACAATATAAAGTAATTTATCTGCTATTATAAAGTTATTGCCCGTGTAGCTCAGTGGATTAGAGCGTCGCGCTTCGGACGCGAAAGTCGGGGGTTCGAATCCCTCCACGGGTACCAAGCATTAGAGTTATTAGTACATTTATATCGTATAACCGTATTGCAGGGTCATCGTGCATGTTATCGCAGCTATAAAAATTGAGCTTAGGAATGAGAAACAGTTGGATTTAGTTGAGTTTTAAAACCTAACAACAGCAGTACTGCAAATAGGGCTATAAACGCAGCAACTGGAATTCGCAAAAGACTGGTTGGGCCAGATGGCTTAAAATGTGATTCCTTATTTGGATCTAATTCCGAATCTTGATGTTGCTGGCGCTGGTGTTCGTGCACTGCCTTATCTTTTCTTCTGTTTTTAGTATTGTTAACCATAAGCTGGCTTGTTATTCTTTATAATTTAAATGCTTATGCTGGAAGTTGTCAAGCTAGCCTTAAACAGTCGACGCTAAAATTCGGTCTGTTACTTTGTATACTTATTGATCCATGTTAAGTAGCTCATGTTGAGCTGGAAAATTACGCTTGTGGGAGCTATGTAGTTGCTTATGGATGTCAACTGTTGCGTGTTTATGACAGGTCTTGAAGGGAGTTCCATCTACTGGGTGGCGGCCAATCCTCCAACAACCTTTAAAAGCGCAGTTGTGGTGCCTATATAATCCAATTAGTGAACCAATAATTACGACTTCACCGATATCACTGCCAAAACCAGACCAAAAGTTATACCATTTACTGCCGCCAGAAGGGATGTTGGTGCCTGTGAAATTCAAGAACCAGTGCCATATGAGTGAGATTACATGCATGATATTTCCTTATATTTGATATTACCTGATAGGTGATTTTTCTGCTAGCTTAGCTTAGTTACAGCCGAGTTACTCGACGCTCATGACTTTTTCTAGATTAGCTGCAATTAAAGCCAAATCGCCCAAATCGCCATCATAAGCCAGGTAATTAGGTTGCCAACTGGGATTAAATTTATTCTTAAATTGTTCTAATCCTTTAGCTGAAAATCTACCAGCGCTTAATATCTTAGCAACCCTAACTACCGGATCTTTACTATCGACAAATGGTACAAAACCTAAATCAAAATACTTATAGTCCGTAGTTTCTTTTAACTTCTCAATAGTTTTATATAAGAGATATGGCATGGCGTTATTAGCCTCCGGTTCGTAACGCAATAAATCTACCGTAGCCGTATTGTAAGATTTGAAAGTAGGCATTTTGTTTGTGAAGGCAATGACTTGACCACTAGTATCTTCGATATAGTTAATCTGACAGTTTTGCAGATAATTTAAGTCAAAATAACCAAGGGCAAAATCTCGCTCTTTATGGTTTTCTATGTTTAGCCATTCATCTGAAACTTTTTTAATTTTTAGCATTAAACTTTCAGAATGAGGTGCCGGGCTTAAAAAGTATTGGTAGCCTTGTTTAATGGCTCGGTTTTTCTGCCAGCGCCACCACTTATCCTGAGCTGTATTTTGTAAAAAGTCATCAATTGGTATTAAGGCACTAGCACCGATCTTGATATGATTTAAATCAGCTTTTTGATATAAATTTAAACTATCCTCAAAGATTGGCAAAAAACAGACTTTTAATCGTCTAGCCCGACACCACACCTTAAAGCTATTGACAAGTTCTAGTTGCCGGTCTTTCGGACCAATCGGATCAGCCAAAGCAAAGGCGATTGCGCCAACTCTTTTATAGGCGATAAAACTTTCTTTATTGGCAGCCCAAAAATACTGTTTTTCCTCTGGCCATAATTTAAAATAATCTTCTGAGCTAGTAGAGTATTTATGTAGTAACTCAGCCACTCTGTTATTATCTTTTGGTATAAATGAAATCTTTTTAGAAGGCCTGAATAGAATCCAAAGTATTAAAGCAATACTGACTAAAACAAAGGCCGAAATTGTATGAGCAAGTAAAGCACTTCTTAAATGAGTTCTAGATATAACTTGGGCACTGACTGTATAAGTAAAAAAATGATTGATAGATTGACGTGTAATGTCTGAAAGTTCATGCGTCCGATAAAGAACTGCCGCTGCTACTAAAACTACTGTGGCAAGTGCTCCGACCATAAACAAAGCGTCCTTCAATCGAACTCTTAAGGTCATGGCTATTACACCTCTGTCGAAATCGTCGCGCAGCACGAACAAGATACAAAAAGTTATGAAATATAAAATCATCAAAGCGGCATTAGGCGTAATTACCGAGTAAGTCAAGGTTTCGAAACCCAGTATAAATAGAAATATTTGACGGGCCCTGATTTCACCCCTGGCCAGATGTCGACTTAAATAAAGCATTATTACACCGACCACCACTCCGTGTTGAGCTAGCCATGCATTGTTACCAGCAAAGTATAAACCTCTAATACGTCCCAAAAGACGCAGGTGAGCAAAGCTAATTAATATTGCTAGAATACCGTTGAAAAAAGCCCAGTTAGCCACCGCAAATTTAACGAGGTGACGACCGCTTTTATTAGGCTGAATCTCGAGTTCATCAGACAAAAAATCTCGGCAAAACCAAGCTAGCCACAATATTAATATCGATTGATAGACGTACTGAGAAAAGGTATTAAAGCGATCTTGACTAGCTAATTGGCTTAAGAAAAGCCCAAAATAGACTAATTGGAAGCCGACGAATCCGAATGAAGTTAATCGTTTTCGCCACCAGTAATCGTAAGCCGCTATTGCAAAAAAGGCAGTGGCCGTAACAACTGTTTCTATGGCGTGGATAAGAAAACTAGGAGAGAAGTATTCTTTACAAACTGCCCCTCGTATATGACAGGTCGTAGCCATTAATGGATCTATAAGCATTCCTACACCAATAATTAAGAGTAAATAAGCAATAATTTTTCGATGTGTCGACTTAAGGCAAAACCGTGCCATATAGATAACAAGAGTGGCCGCTAAAAAATCACCCAGCCTAAATAACCAAGAAAAAACTTGAGTCGGGGCTTCATACTCACTAATTAGTGAAGTTCTATATGAAAGAATATGGTTTAAATAAGGCGCCCATAACCAAGTGGTGCCAAGTGCAATAAGCAGTAGCTGCCACAATATTAGGCTTCGCCGACTGCCGAATCCTTTTAGCATTATTTAATTGTACTTGATATGGTGATAGATTCTAACTTCATATACAATGCCCCTACCAGTAGTAAGACATGAAAGTTATTAATAATTTTAATCAAGTCCATAAAATTCTGGCGGGTTATATTCCGGCTGCAAATCAGCCTGGCAGTTATTCGCTAGTGCGTATGCAACAGCTGATGAGCGAACTAGGTAATCCGCAGGACAGCTATAAGGCTATTCATGTAGCTGGGACCTCAGGTAAAACTTCAACTTGTTACTTTATTGCGGCCATGATAAAAGCCAGTGGCCAAAAAGTTGGATTGACTGTGTCGCCACATGTTGATGAAGTTAATGAGCGTTTGCAAATCAATTTGCAACCGATGGAAGAGTCTAAATTCTGTAAGCAATTGATTGAATTTATCAATTTAGTTGATCAAACCGCTATACATCCGACTTATTTTGAACTTTTGGTAGCCTTCGCATATTGGGAATTTAATAACCAAAAAGTCGATTACGCAGTAGTAGAGGTTGGTTTAGGGGGCCTGCTTGATGGTACCAATGTTATAAATAGACCAGATAAGGTTTGTGTAATTACGGATATTGGTCTTGATCATACAAATGTTTTAGGAAATACGCTTGGTGAGATTGCCACTCAAAAGGCCGGTATTATTCAACCTCACAATCAGGTTTTTGTTTATCAGCAAAACTCTGAAATAATGCAAAAAATTAAAACTCGCTGTGCCGAGGCGCATGCCTCATTGCACGAAGTATTATCTGACACCCAACCGCTTAACTTAACTAAGGCAATTCCACCATTTCAAATACGCAATTGGTACCTTGCTAAAAATGTCTTTGATTTTATTGCCGAGCGGGATAATTTAGCGGAGCCAGGTAGTAATATACTTCTTAAAACCAGTCTTACCGTGGTACCAGCGCGCATGGAGATTGTCAATTATAAGGAACAAGTAGTTATAATTGACGGTTCACATAATGGGCAAAAAATGTCAGCGATAACCGAGGGTATCGCCAAACTTTATTCAAACCAGCTTACCATAGCTCTGATTAGCTTCGTACAAAGTGAGCACCAAAGGTCAAAAGACGCTTTAGAACAACTTCTTAAGATAACTGATTCACTAATTATTACTGCATTTAGTGGTCAACAAGATACCCCCAAACACTCCATTCGGCCAGAGATAATAGCACAAACTGCCAAAAGTCTTGGCTTTAAAGATATCCAGATTATAAGTGATCCAAAACAAGCATTTTTAGTACTAATTAAACGCAAAGAACCGATAAAACTTGTCACAGGATCGTTTTATTTACTGAATCATATTAGACCACTGTTAAAATCTAAATAAACAGTCTTGGATTGCTATACTAATTAAATGATTAGATTTATAGCCGCTTTAGATGTTAACCAAGGTATTGCTAACGAACATGGCATTCCCTGGCAAGGCAGGTTGCCTACTGATGTTAAATACTTTCGGGATAAAACTTTAAATGGGACTGTCATGATGGGCTATGGTTGGTACAAGGAGCAGCAGCAACCTTTACCAAACCGACGTAATCTAGTGGCTATCGCAACTAACGAAGTACTCCGACCGGGTTTTGAAACTGTGCATGATGCTGTGGCATTCTTGAAAGACTTCAAAGAAGATATATGGGTGGGTGGCGGAGCTGCATTGTTTGCTAGTACAATTAGTTTGGCAGACGAACTTTATATAACTCAGCTTGATCGGGATTTTCAGTCTACTAAATTCTTCCCGGAATTTAAAAATGAATTTGAACTTGTGTCCGAAAGTTCTCCGGTCACCGAGAACGGAATTAGCTTCACTTTTCAAGTTTGGATGCGGCAAAAGTAGTTTTATAGTTGTTTTGCTTACCTGATAAAAATTAGCTATATTTGCAAACTATTTGATAAGATTGAGTTATAAGGAGATATATGGCTCATCGACCAAAGCCAAAAGTTAAAATTCCACGTGACAAGTTATTGCCTAAATTAACGTCTTTCTTTTTTAATCTTCCGCTACTTACAGCAGCCATTTGGATTTTAGTAATAGTATTTGGTGCTCTTAGTTATACTACTCTTTTGAAAAGAGAAGGATTCCCAAGTGTCAACATTCCTATTGCGATTGTCAGCGGGACTTACTTTGTTAATGATCCGGCAAAAGTTGATTCACAAATTGCTAAGCCCATAACTGACATTGCGCTTAAAGATAGCAATGTTAAAACCGTTCAATCGCAAAGCGCTGATAATTTTTTTACAATTCAAGTTCAATATAAAGAAGGTACTGATGCCGCGAAAGCTTCTAAAAGCTTAGAACAAGATGCTAATAACTCAGGTAAATTACCTAAAACGGCAATAATAAAATACAATGTTCCGTATTTTGGAGCCACCGGCGGCGATATCCAGCCGATAGATGTGGCAGTATCTTTTTACAATAAAGATAATATCTCATCACTAACTCAAACTACAGACCAAGCCCAAGTGGCAGCAAATTGGTTACGTAGTAAAAATCTTTCCCTAGTTAAATCAGTATTTATCAAAAACCCATATGAAAACATTACTGATCCACAAACAGGCAAACAAGTTAGTATTCAAAAAAGCTTCGATCGTTTTGGTATTCGGCAAAACAATCAAACTCAGTTTTATAACTCCGTTATTATTGGTATCCAGAAAACCAAAGGTGCTGACGTTATAAAGCTTGATAAGCAGGTACGCAAAGCAATTAGCGAAATTCCCAATCAGTCTCAGTTTAAAGGTTATACAGCTGAGGTTAGTGCCAGTTTTGCACCTAATATAACCGATAATATAAGTGAATTACAGCGAGTACTACTTGAGGGCCTGGTAGCCGTATTAATTGTTGGTTCAATAGTTATTGCCATTAGGGCTTCAATTATTACTGTCCTTTCAATGATAACCGTGTTACTGACTACCCTTGGGCTTATTTACTTAATTGGCTATAGCCTAAACGTTATTACCTTATTTGCTCTGATACTTGGCCTGGCCTTAATTGTCGACGATACCATAATTATGGTTGAAGCTATTGACTCGGCCAGACGTCATGAAAAAGATCGGCGAGTAGCTGTAAAAGAAGCAACCCGTAAAATCAGTCGGGCTATGGTGGCGGCTACTACGACTGCTTGTTTAAGCTTTGCACCGTTAATTTTTGTCGGCGGTATACTCGGCAGTTTTATACGGGCTATTCCTATTACGATCATTTCTTCGCTGATAATCAGTTTATTTGTGGCCCTTATTTTCATACCGTTCTTTGCTCGCTTCTTGTTACTTGGTAAGAAACAAATGGGCAATAAAGGGGTTGCAGAAGTAGCTGCCGGTTTTGAAGCTAAAGTAGCAGCGTTTATTGCCAAACCAATGCTTTGGGGTAGGAACTCCAAACGGCGACTATTTAGCGTTGGTATTATTGCCCTAGTTATTGGTTTTGGTTTCTTGGGAGCCGGGTTAACTATTGCTAGAAATGTAGTGTTTAACATCTTTCCTCCAACTAAAGATACCAACGGTATTGTCTTAACGATTAACTTTCCGCCAAATACTACAGTTCAGAGGGCCCAAACAATAAACGCTCAAATTGATAATGAAGCAGCTCAAGTTATCGGACCAAATTTTACCGATAGTTCTAATTATGATACCGGCAGTGCCCAGACTTCCATGGAGCAAATCTCAATTATTTCATATAACAAACGAGCAATAACATCTCCGCAAATCGTCAAACAATTAGATAGCCGTTTTAAGAGTTTTAAACAAGCTCAAGTTATTGTTGGCCAAAATGATATTGGTCCGCCTTCGGCAGCATTTATCATACAACTTGATGCTTCCAATCGACCTGCCGCATTTAGTGCTGCAAAAGATTTAGCAGCTTATCTATCTAAAACAGAACTAAAGCGTATTAATGGTAAAGTTGCCCGTTTCATTAATGTAAATGTTTCCAGCCCTGATCAATATTTAAGAACTAAAGGCAAACCAATAATTACCATTAGTACCGGCTTTGACGGTAATGACACAACTACACTGGTGAATCTAGCTCAAACTACTGTCAAAAAACAGTTCAATTCCGATAAGTTAAAACAATATGGGCTTAATGGTTCAGCTCTAACTTTTGATTTAGGCCAGGAATCAGATAACCAGAATTCTTTTAAAACGTTGGCTCTAGCTTTCCCAGTACTTCTGGTTGTTATGTATATATTGCTGGTCTTTGAATTTAAATCGTTAATCCAACCGCTGCTTATATTTATGGCTATACCATTTAGCATATTCGGCATTATGCTAGGACTTGATCTTACCAATAATGCAATTAGTTTCTTTACGATGCTTGGTTTCTTTGCCTTAATCGGTCTTAGTATTAAAAATACTATTTTACTTACAGACTATGCCAATCAAGCTAGACATAGTGGCCTATCGGCCATAGATTCGGCCCACGAAGCATTAAAAGAAAGATTCCGACCTTTATTTGCAACCAGCATGACAGCCGTAGTCTCACTTATTCCACTTGCTTTAACTAGTCCGTTTTGGCAAGGACTAGCGGTGGTGCTGATATTCGGGCTGCTTAGTAGTACCTTCTTAGTTGTTACGGTTTTCCCGTACTACTATTTAGGAGCAGAGTATTTAAGACTACATATCAGAGCTAAAGATTTCTTTATTTGGCTGGCTATAACGACAGCAGTCACTGTAGCTTTGAGCAAGGTAGTTAACCCTGGGCTGGGACTAATAGTAGTACCATTCAGTATCGCCTTAGTAATTTTGCAAAATTTCTTTAGAAAACGCTTAGCTTAAAAATACTTAGTTCAATGGCTTAGCTGATTGCAAATTTACAATTTGGCTATGAAGTGTGGAATTTTTTTGTAGCAAGGTGTTTATATCAGTAGCGAATAGGCTATCCAAAGATGTTCCCGCAGTCTGAAGCTGTTTACTGCTGTTAATAACGCCGGCTAAGTCGTGGGCGTTAATAGATCGCGACATATTGTCCAATGCAGATTTTAAGAGGCCAATACCTGATACTAATTGAATATGAAAACTTTTTAAGTCGACTGGTGGTTGCAAGCTATTTAAATCAGATAGCCATTTGTTAAGTTGTGTCACTGCGACTTGGGAAGCCGCCTGGAACTGCGCTAAAGTCTTGGCAACTATAATTGGCTTGAGAGATTCAAGTGCCTGTCCATCATTTTTGGAAACTGCTTCAAATTGTCTCATATAAGTTGAAGTAGTTTGGAAATTAGTCAATAGAGTCTGACTGTCACTGATATATTTCTGGACGGCTTGGTAATGACTATTGGCAGTACTGGCGGCGTGTAGTAAATTAGCACCGGGGAATAATTTTAATTTATTCTGTGTTTTTAAGCTATCGTTACTTTGTTGCGCGTCTTTAATAGCTTGATCGGTAAAGTCAAAGTCCTGAGTGTCACCTGCAGTGGTAGAATTGTTACTGTTATATACTGGACGACTAAAAGCGCTGTACACTGTAGTCATTTTAGCGGCTTGATTGGAATATGACCCCTTGATGCTTGATTGGTAATTTTTAGCAGCTTGGACTGGTAGGAACCAAAAGTAAATGACTACTGCTATAACCAATACAACAAATATAGCTAAACCGATAAAAAGTTTTTTATGTCCCAATGACTTGGAAGTTACGGAACTGTTATAGCTTTTTACAGGAGTTAATGGCTGACTATCGGTTACATTTTGTTGATTGCCAACCGGTGCCACAGAACCTGGAATCGGAATAACGTTATTTTCTTCTGGAGCAACGGTGACTGGTATGGTTGATTGAGTTGGTGATACAATAATTGGTCCAGAAACTGTAGCCTTCGGCTGTTCAGGATCTAATTGAGAATTATTTTCCATTTGTTTGGGTTTACTTTATTAAGCATAAGTATCTTCTATTTTGAATAAATTAACAAATAATCGTTATTTTTGGTATCGGATTTTTGACTACCCACAGTTTAAAAACTCAGTGCTTTAAATTGCTAGACTGTAAAACTTATGTTATTATACTCCAAAGGTTTAAATATGATTGCAGCAGAAACAGCTGAACTAACTAGTCCCGTTGATGCCTTATTAGTATTGTCACGAAACTTAAATCCAGACGATACATTAAGTAAAACCGTACAAACACGCACTGAAATTGCAGTACATTATGCTGCACATAGGCTGGTAAATAGGGTAGTTGTTTTTAGCGGCGGTGCATCGTGGCGGCATGAAATGCAAAATCTTCAGTCACGAAGTGGTGGAGAAGCCATGCTAGATTATACCCAGGAGCTTTTGGAAGAATATCCTCCGGTTGATGTAGACTTTTTAGTTGAAAAAGATTCAATTAGTACAGTTGAAAATATGGTAAATAGCAAACCGCTATTTGATTTAAGTATAAGTGATAGCTTAGGTATAGTCAGTGACGAACTACATTTTCTGTATAACCGCCCACTTTTTATTGCTCGGAAAGTATTTCCAGGAGTAATTGTTGAACCCATAGCTTTCGCCGAAACCTACACACAGGGAGCACAAAGAGAAGAATTAAGAAATACATTAGCGACTAAAGCTGCACTATTAGGTGTCGAAGCTGGTAACGACCGAGCTATTATGCGCCGGCAACGCAATCTTGAAAAAGTAAACAAATTAGTTATGGCCGGTTTCGCAAAATTAGACCGCGGTCGTGATTATGTAAACGATTTTGAATAAGCTGGATCAACAGTTCAAGCTTTTAGTTATTATTAAACCTTTGAATTTATCTAATACGTTGTCCCGCCAGGTAATATAAGTGGCTTTCTGGGTGGCTGATTAAAGTTAAAATCACTAACCAAGTTACCAAGTTGTGAGGCGTTTTCCCTTACATCAGGACGTGGATCAAACCGTCCATCGGTATTCGGATCAAGGCGCTGACTATTTAAGAAGTCATCTTCAATGAATTTGTTATAAGCATCATGGCTAAGGGTTTGGTGATCAATCATACCTTGCCTTGCGTAGGGGCTAATCACAATGGCTGGTACACGTAAGCCGTAGCCATTCTGATCGACCTTTGGTGGTACAACATGATCATAAAAACCACCCCAATCATCCCAGCTCAAGAATATTGCTGTACTGTTCCAGTCAGGACTTTTCATAATTGAATTAATTAGACCTGTAACATAAGCTTGGCCACTGCTGACAAGTCCTGGTGGATGTTCGCTTACTGAAGCCGTCGGACTTACCCAACTAACGGCCGGCAGCGTACCGTTTTTAGCTTGGGTGTAAAAGTTGGTTAAGGGTTGAACATTGTTAAGTTCACCATCTTGTTTAACTGTATCAAAATACGGCAACGGGTTCCAAATTCCTGGAGTCTTAGCGTTTTGAGGAACTGCGGCACAGGTAACTGCGGAGTCATCCTGGCAATCTGGTTCAGTACCATTAAATACATAGTATCCCCATGACACTTTGTTCTTATGCAGTAAATAGGTCATATCGGTCCAGGCATAATCTGGCGGCATTAACTGATTAGAAGCTGTAATTAACTTTTGTATGAGATTAGCGGGAAGAGTCGTGTTCTTTAAAGTATCCTGACATTGAGTGAAGCTGTTGGAAGGTTTGCAGTTCTGGGCGATTAACATGCGAAGCTGACTAGCCATGGCAATAGTAATACCGATACCTTCTAAGGCTTTTTGGCAGGCTGTAGCACGAGCATCGTTTTGACATTTATTAATCAAGTTGTTCTGAATTCCTGCGATAAAATCTGGTGGATTACTAGGACTTTCTAAAGCATTGATGCATGACTTCGGATTACCAGCTTGGCTACACTTAGCTGACCATTCAGAAACCATAAATAAGTGTTGTGGTAGGCTCCAGGAGGAGTTTGGTTCAAACATTGTATCTTGTAATACATAGTTTTTAGCATAAGACCAGTAATTGGGGATGTCACTGCCGTCATGATATCCTATTACATCTGTTTGTTTGCCACCAGTACAGGCTGGAGCATTAGGTGCACAGTTGCTGCTGGCATGTTCGGCTTGAGCAATAAAGCCATTCATTTGGCCATTGCTAATATCGGCAGTAGCATCAACCTGACCATGCGGTCCTCCAGCGTTCTTGTCATTCGAGTCATGGTAAGGTTTTAGGCATGTGCCGCTGGCCGGATCTGGAACACAAACGGTTGGAGTTCCGTTTTGCATTGGTATGCCATTGGCACCTGGGTACGTACCAAAGTAACTATCAAACGATCGGTTTTCCTGCATTATGATAACAACATGTTTGATTTTATGAATATCAGATAGGTTCGCGCTGGTCTGAGTATTTGGTGTAATTTGACTGATGTGCCGTTTTGAAGCAAGTACGGCTACAGCGACTACAGCAAGAGTTGCCAGCCCGATAAAAACTAATAACCAATTCGGCCTCGGAAATTTATGAAATAAGTTTAAGTTATGTTTATTTGTTAGCGGAGGTTGTTGATCAACTGACTGTCCATTATTAATTAATCGATTTTTATGATGCCCATCACTAAGATCAGTCATGTAGTAATAATATCAAAAGAATTCATTGAATCTATAATACATATATGGGCAAGCTGTTTATTTTTTTTCAAACCTAAAAAGTTTAAACCGTACTTTATACTAAAACACATGGCTTCTAGATCAATCCGTTATCTTACTTTGAGTCAACTATGCTTCTTTATTTTTGTTATCCTATGTATTTCACTAATGCCCGATTTTTTATTTAGTCGTGATGAAGGTGGGATTAGTAATTTTGGAGTGCACCGAGCTACCATATTGCCTTTCACGCTAGCTTTTTTAGGTAGCAGTTTACTTATTTTAAAAGCTGCTCGATTTATTCCCTCCTCCTCCAAATTGTATAACCGTCTGCGTTATGGTCTTTACATCTTAGCGTGCTTAATACTGTCGGTTTTGGCTTCAACCTATCCTTATAAATTAAATAAAACACTTGATAATCTGCATATTCTGATTGGGCTAATGCTGTTTTACTACGAAATGGGTTTTGCTATATGGCTAACTTTGGTAGTGAAAAGAAAAAGAGTTAATTTTTTATTATTAATTATTCAGTCACTCGGCTTTTTTATGGGCCTTTTAACATTAATAAATGTTATTCATTTATTATTTGTGGCTCAAGTAATAACCAGTCTTGGTTTTGGATTACTAATTATTTACTCCGTGGGTCAGTTAATGCAAAGTAATGACTCTAAACACTGAGTATATAAGAAGTTTCACGACGGTTGCGATAATCACTACTTAGCTTCCAGACGTTAATTTCGCTCCAGATATCCCCATTAGTTAAGTCGTTAGCTAGTCCGGTTTCCCTAACGCCGCCTAAAAGAGGAAGCCCTTTGAAACTAACGTGATATTTTCTATAAGCATCACCAAAACTTCTTGGATCTTGACCCTGGGCAATTTCACTCAATGCAAACTCTTCATCGCTGACAAATTCATCAAACTCTAGCCCGTTTTCACCTGTTATAATTTCAAGTTGGTAAAGTCGATAGTCCAGTATTTCCCCAGCTTGTTGCGGAGTGAGCATTACACCATCAAGTCTTTGTAAAGCTTCATCAATAATCTCATCAATAGACATTTCTTCATACCTATTAGGCTCTGACTCATCAAACGGATTGCACATACTCAATAATTGACTGCTACAATCAGCGATGTCAAGCATAGCCATATCCTGAGTGATGATATTGATTATTTCAATTATTTTTTAAACTGGCTAAACCCCAGACAACAATCGGAATTACTAAAAACGTCAGACTAAACGATTCGTTTGCCCATAAGCATATTGTATATAAATACAACTAAAGCTATTACAAGTAGTATGTGTATCAAGTTGCCGCCAATATGAATTGCAAAAAAGCCAAATGCCCAAAGTACAACCAGTACTAATGCGATTGCCATTAACATATGAATCCTTTCTTTTGATTATTTAAAATATAACAATAGCTAGCAATTTAATAACGCAATTATATTATTGTGTGAAAAATGTTAGCTTGTAACACCTATTATAGACTTAATTATTAATCCAGTATGTGAGCTTTCCCACAGTTAGTTTAAATAATTTAATACATACTCTTTAGAGTATATTAAAGAGAGTAGGAGTTGATATGAGTAGTACATCAGATCGAATCAGCGGTAAATCTAAACAAGTTGTTGGTAAAGTGACAAATAATAAGAGACTTGAAGTAAAAGGTAAAGTACAAGAAACAAAGGGAGTAGTTAAAAATAAAATAAATCATTTAGGCGATAATCTAAAAGACTAGAATTTAATGATTTAGCAAAATTAAAAATTCAGCTTTTTAATCTCAGCCAGCTAACATGGAAACTTCATCTACTGGTATATGGAAGTTTTTACTTCCAGACTCTAAACCTATTTGTAAGCCATGTTCTAAAGCATCTCTAATGGTAGTGCCTATTTGTCTTGCAACTGAATCTAATTGTTCAGAATCCAAAGTTACAGCGTTTAGCCCGTCTATTAATACCTCTCTAACTCTTAAAGAGTATTCATCGATTTGTTCTGTTCGGACTTGTTCATGGTCAGTTCTACCAGCTGAAGTTAATTCTTCAAACTAAGGTTGAATGGCCGCTTTAACTCCTAGTTCAGCATCCATAAAGTCTCCATTAGGATATAGCATATCTTAAAGTACAGCTTAAAAGTTTGCAACTTTATACAATTTAACCGCATGATTATAGAAAATCAGGTGTAGGAGGAACGCCAAACATTATTTCTAGTCCGCGCAGCAAACAGTATTACATTCGTAGCAATTTATTTTACTCACCTATAAATCTGACATTATTTAAATTCAAGGCAAGCATAACTGGAATCTATTTGCCTAATAACAATTCCAGCCAAATATTTGAATAATGTTACACATATGACATAGTACATATATGACTGAAGTTCCTGTGCCGCAAGTAGATTTGTTGCAGCCTGGAAATATCTTCGAACTTTCGGATATAACTGAATTAGCTGCATTTGAAGGCCTAGTCGCTCCTGAAGTCGACCCTTTCTACAACCATATACTTTGGCAGAGTCGTTTACCACTTAAAGAATTAATAAGACCACCAAAATTTAACGGTACAATTGCCAATATTAAACTGACGGTGATGAATAATCCGTATGATCGATTACTTGATGCAAATCAAAGGGGTTGGAAGTTCAAGAGTAGAGCACAAACTCATAAACTTCAATCAGATATTTCTAAAGCTCAAATCCCAAACTACCGAGGATTTGTTTTTACAGGAGACGCTAAAAGCAGCGGTCGGGGAACAATTGGTCAAGTTCAAGCTGAAATTTGGTATTATCCATTGCCGAAAAATTTACGAATAGATCCTGAAGGTAAATTACACATCGGATTTAACACTACAAAATCCGGTGAAAGAAGATACTATAGTTACACGAATAAAAAAGATATAGAAATTATAGGAGCAAAAGCCTATGGAGAAGCTATGCGCCGGATTGTTACAATGCCAAAACTGGAGGCTGAAAAATTTATAGCACTTAATGAAACTGCTCGTCGAATTGGTTTTGCCGTTCTAAGAGATGCACTCAGTCATCAGATATCGACACCGATGCAAGAGTAGCTAGTTAAAATAAGCGATCTACAGATAGATTAAAAACTTTTCTGAAGGTAGAATCTTCTAACTTAAGAAATCTACAGTTTTTATATAGTCAATAATTTAACTAAAATTCAAAATACGAATTTTTGCTTGATCTTGTGCAGTCATACCTAGAAAAGTCACAACTATGTGCCTATCTTTATAAAGCACTGCACCGGATTGAACTTCACCAGTAGATGGAACTCGACTACTGGGATCTGGTTTACCTCGAGCTGGGCGGGTAATATCATTAAAGTGTTCCATAAGACTATCGGGGTTATCGATCTTCAAACGTACCTCTAAGGAGCGGTCCATAAACCGGATGTTAGTCATAGTTTGAAAGCCGTTGATTGTCAGACTTAGTTTGTTATATATAAAGTCTTAATTTTTTTAGCTTTGTGTAGTCGAATTCTTTAATTCAACACCCGCAAGGAATAAAGTTCCGGCCCCAACACCTACAATGATAGTACCGGTAAGTATGTCTTCTAGACCGTGCTCTGCATTCTTCTCAGCTTTACTGGATACATCAATCTGTTCATTTAAGGGATATGTGTCAATAGTTGAAGCAAGATGATCAGATTTATGATTTGCTTCTAAACCTTTATCAAATATATATGCTCCACCACCTACACCTGCAGATGCTGCAACTAAAATTCCAGCGGCAATAACTTTTCTCATACATATACTTTAACATACTATATATATTAAGTCAAAGATTGTTCGACTTTAAATCCAAATTCACTAGACATATGCAAACTCTACCACAAAATTGAGAATAATCAAGTTGTAGGACCCAGTCAGAGTTATTGCAACTACAATTAAGCCCTAAGAGTTAGCAGCACGGCGCCAGCAAAAGCAAATATAAGTCCAAGTATCTTTACCGCATCAAAACCTTCTTTAAGAAATATCCAGGACAAAATAACAATTACTGCTACATAGAGTGTGGCAAGGACGGAAGCAACACTGGCTGAGAGTTTGTTAAATGCCAAAACATATAAAAGCGAACCAGCAGCCATCATGATTCCGATAAGCAATCCGAGAGGTAATTCCTTAGTAGGCATCCTGAAAGTCTTATGAGCAATAAGTAAAGCTGGTATGCCAGTGACTAACATACCTATTCCAATTAAAAAGTTTAACTGATAAGGACTTAATGATTTAAGTCCAATTTTCATTAAGAAAGTTGCAATACCTACCAGAACAACATAACCTAAGACAAATATATAACCCACTCTATTATCATAACAAAAAAAATAAGCATGAAGTATAACGCTTATGCTTGGAGGGCCACAGTCGGTGCTATGGCAACTAAGCTTGGTCGGATTGATCTTGAACAACTTCAACTGCAGAAAGATTGAGGATACCTCTTAGTCTGCCTGAGCGAAAATGAATACCTTCAACCGCAACGTGTAAACCATCTACAATGGAGGAACCTTTAAAACGCAAAGGAACTTCACTATTGTCATAATAATCTGGAAAACGTTCTTCCCAATCTTCGTTTGCTGAATCGACAGTTAAAGGTACTCTTTGAAATTCACCTACAAAATCCTCTACAGGTATTGGTGTATATTTACCAGGAACAGGGCCAACACGTAACCAACCTTCACCTTCTTCAAGAACATGTCCTCTAGCTATAACTAATCTCATGATTCAGAGATTACATCTTTTCGTAAATTATGCAAGCATAACCGTAATGGAGGTCCATCGTCTTGTCTATCGCAACTACCATTCAACGCCAAGCACCTACAATCAATGCTATTAATGCTAGTTTGATAAACCAATCTCCGGCATGAATCGCAGCGAGTTTAGCTGGTACCTTGTCCCACATAACTGAACCGCTCAGTAGTATGAATGGGAATGCCAGCCACAACCTAATACCGAGTAACAGTGATGCGTGCAGGCTGGAGTCTTTCATTTCGGATAGTACAATCGCGAAAACTAAGGCCAATACAAATGTTCTTAGTAGCTCAAGGATAATATTTTTTGGTTTTGGACGCTGCTCAACCTTAATGTCAAGGCCAAGTAGTCGGGCCCGCTGTTTACCTAAAGCCATATACCACACACTACTTAATACGAATGCTCCCAAAGTGCAGACTGCGATTGCAGCTAAATTTATAGTCATAATTTCTCCTTTATTTTACGCCAACCACCTGCTTTATTATTATTTGCAACTTCCTTGATAAGGTTTTTCAATGCAACTGAATTAATTTCATCATTTTCATCAATTTGAATTGACCGAGCCGTCTGATTGCCGTGACCCTGATTAATGATATGTTCTGGGTCAGGAGCAATCGGGTCGTAAATAAACACGTTAATATGGGTTTTAGCAGCTAACAGAGCGCAGATGTTACCGTTCAGAATAAAGTAGGGTCTATTTGTGAATTTAATGGTTTCTACTATGTCTGCGTCAGCTGAGTGAATTAGCTCTCGAACTTGATTACAAATAGCTACTTGCCATTCAGGTAGGCCACATATGTATTCGTCTATTCGGGGGTCTTTAATGTAACTAGTCATAACTAAATGATACCAAATAAGACCAATAGAGAGTGGAATTAAATAACAGATACAAATTAGTGTTACTAAAACAGGTGTACTGTTATTGGAACTATCCGGTATCTGTTAATGTATCTTTGGAGGGCCACCGTGCGTGCTATCGCAAATAAAATTAAGACTAATAGGCCTAATATAACTGGCTGTGTGTCCCTATAAATCCAAATAAAATGATCGTATCACCTTGAGTTGTATATAGTGCTCGCACGTCACCTGTAATATCGATGCTCCTAAAGCCCAAATACTTTCCTTTAAGCGTATGATTTCTTAAACTTATGTCAAATGGGTTTGCTTTAAATTGTTCTACGCGTTTTTTAAAAGAAGTCTTGGTCTTGCTATTTAACTTGGCATACTGTTTATCAAAAGCTTTCGTAGTCTCGATAACCATTTTAAAGACTATCTAGGTGCTTAAACATATCCTCTAGAGACTCAAATGGGCCACTTACATCGCCTGCTGCTATTTCCTTTTCGGCTTCGGCTATCATTATTTCCATCTTTTCAGTCATAGGTTCAGATGCAGTGAAATGGACACTGCCTGTGCTTGCGAGTTCGTACAGGTATGCGTTCAGGAGGTTACTTAGGGGTATACCAATTTGATTAGCTACTTTCTGAGCCTTAAGCTTAGTAGCTTCATCAGTCTTAAAATTAACCACTGCCGTTTTCATATAATCCATTGTATATACATTAGATTATACTGTCAAGTTTATTGTACAATGTGCTTAGAGGGCCACTGTACATACTAACGCAACTGAAAATCAATATGCTAATATTTGAATATGAAATTCATATTCCTCTATGTTGTGCCACTAATAGTGTTAGGGCTTATTATTTTATGGGCAATCATGCTTATACACGTCATTAAAAGTAAAATACCGTACAAAATTGGTTGGATTTTAGTGCTGTTATTAGGTGGACCTTTCGTAGGAGGTATTGTTTATTATTTTTCAGTTTATTCTAAACAAAATATAAAGACTCCAAAAAGAAGTATTAAAGCATAAGCAGTATGGAGGTCCATCGTCTTGTCTATCGCAACTAGTTTAACGGAGACGAGGCATTTGATAATTGCAGGTATATAATCATAGATATGTTTGACGATGACGAGCCCACAATTCCACGCAATGAGCCACTGATAAAGCTATACGAGCTACTCTGTTCGCTTATTGAGGCTCTAACTCCTGACATCACATCATTATCACTTCGCAACGGTGAGGGCGAGAGACTAAATGCATATATTGACGAACTATTTGGCCTTACTCACGACAGCAAGCTCAATGACTTCAAGCTTACAATTCGCAGTACAGAGCGTACAGGCTCTTTCGTAACTGGCGAGGCCTATGTAAGAGCACTCAGTGGGGTTGCAAACTATATGTTTAAGGTTGATAAGGTCGTGGGTTATTGGTGTGCGTATCCTCAGCAACCTAAATTCAGCAAGCAAGCGGCAGGTCTGTCTCCCACAACCATTAACAACCATTTGAATGCAGACCAACAAGTTGCTCAGACTACAAGCGTTCAAGTTGAAGTTAATCAAACCATAGTAACCCTTACTGAGAAGCTAACCAATCTGGAACATCAATACCCTGATGAGGCCAGTAAAGAGAACAAGTTTGCGAAAGCACTAAAGAAAAGCCTTCCTACCATAAAAGGAACGTTGGAAGTGGTTAGTCTTGCTATAAAAGTGGCTGGTCAAGTCGGACTTGATCCGCATACGGCACTTAAGCTGCTCGGACTTGCCTAACAAAAAAGCCTCCCCCCAAGGAGTTGGAAGAAGCTTTAGAGCCGATATACGATATTTGGAGGTTCATCGTCAACTCTATCGCAACTGCTATCCAAGCGGATAACAATTTGTTTGTCTTGCACTTAGTGGTCGTTAAATAGACTATAATTACGTTGATGACATTAATTTTTTTGTTAATACCAGTCTTGTTAGTTATATTTTGGCTATGGATGTTTTGGGATATGTCTAATAACGAGAACTTGCCAACTTGCTATATTAGTTTAACAAATAATAACAACGTTAGATTTGATTGGACTTTCGTGTTTATCTTTTTAAGTATTATTACCGCTGGCTATTACTACTTTACTGAATACACAAAAAGATAACTCCACAAGGTCGTAGGCTCAGTAGTAGCCGCAATTTAAAGCCAAGCACCTAAATCAATGCCATTGGCAGTAAACACATCATTCATAACTATGGACACGGTGATGCAGGTTATACCCTGTCTTGGGGTTGTACAACGAACGTGGTACAGCTTGCCAATGAACTTGTACAATAAAAGAACCTAGCCAAACTCTACTACAATCACCCCTTACAATTAGTACGTTTCTATGTGCAGATACGCTATTATTAGTATGTCTACACTAAACAACGAGCAAAAGCTTAATGCTTTTTTGGTTGAACCGATAAAAAGGGCAACCAGTCGAAAGGCAGCAGGTTCAACCTTGTTGTTTGGTGTAGACAACCTAGATTGGTTGTCCTTTTTTATTTGGACACGCTAATACTACTAAATGAAAGGAAAGAACGATGAGTTTATTTAACAGGAATAGCGACCAAACCAATGAAGAGCAGCCACTATATGAGGCAAGCGTTATGGGTTCACGAGCTAGAGTATACAAAAATAGAATTGAATTGAAGCGTTTGGGCGAGAACGAGAGTATCCCACTCAATCAGATAGCGAGTGTACAGCTTGGCACTATGGGCCAAAGGACAGTCATTATAGAAACAACAGGTGGCAAAAAGTACACAACCGCTGTTAAGGACAAAAAAGCCTTGCGGCAAGCTATTATTAGCGCAATGGAGAGCGATAAGCCTCAAACAAGTACAGCCCCATCTCCTACGGATGAGCTTGAAAAGCTTGCAGACTTGAAAGAAAAGGGTATCATTACCCAAGCTGATTTTGACGCCAAGAAAAAACAATTACTGGGAATATAGTAATCAAAATGGGCAAAACGTAGAAATACAACTTTAACATCAGTGGCTTTGAATGCTACAACGCACTCACAGCATTCAAGAGGCTGTATAAGGATATGTAGTGGCGGCAGCTATTCTGCGTAGCTCGTCTTCCGTGTAGCTGTCTAGTTGGGTGCTGGCTGCATTATGGTTCTGTGTTTGCGCACCAAACTCATCTCTACATTTACGCTCTAAATACCACCTACTTGTCTTAGTATCGCCCCTACGAATGGCGTCATATACAGTGTGCCGTGCCTTAATTATCAAAAAGAGCTGGATACGTGCCATTCTGTCCATAAAATCAGGGTCATTATTTAGTTTGTTGTAATAAGCGGAGCGTGACACACCAGATACGATGCAGGCCTCTTCTACCGTGCACCCAATAGCAAATGCCTGCTCCAATTTATGGACAACTTCATTATGGAATACAGTTGGTCGTCCTCTGGTGCGTGTGGTTACTTGCATAGACTAATTATATCCTACGAAGTTGATAGAATAAGTATATGGATGAGTATGTAAATGAAGGATAAGCGAAGCTACAAAGAACAGCAACGTGCCCACGAGCTTGTTGATAGTGCTAGGTTTCAAAAAGACGTACGGGCTATTCGTAGAAAGTGGCATATAACCACACCAAAGAAACCCACGTTTGACACTGGCGAACCAGAATGGATAGTACAAAATCTTGAATTAGTTGATGGCTTACATAATGACATAAGGCTTAAGTTCTTCCACCAAGGTACTTATGGGTTAACCGCAGCCTCTTTTGCCAGCCTATTAAGGTACATATTTTATAACGAATACTCCAGTTTTGATGCAGGTGGTCCGATGATTGTTGAGCACAATGACAAGAAGTCAGGCAGGGCAACATACGAAATGACTTTTTATGAACAAACGACTGAACAGGAAATCATAAAGCTGTTTCGAGAGTTTAAGCAGGAAAGCATAGAACCAAAGAAGCGTCCTAACGGTTTACCGAAGAGAAAGCACGAGAAAATGCGTATGGCGTACCTGCTCAAACAAAAAGGCCTCAGGCCCAACGAAATAGTTGCAAAGATAAACGAGGCTTTTAAATGCACGGATACCTATGTAGAAATCAACAGGTACATCCAAGAGTATAAGAAGCGTCTGCCAAAATAGTCTAAAATTTACGTGTAAACTTTGGGTTATTTTTAGTTAATCATACGTCATACCATCGTTTTATGAACGATGAAGCAATCAGTATGAAAACCTATTCGACACAAGACCTGCCACTGGCAGCAACACTTATTGCATTGGGACAATCACTACAGAGCATTGAACGAACCAACCCCAAAAGGGCTGGTTTTTGTTTTGTCACGAGCGAGGGCTTAGAAACACTCGTTAATTCGTATCATAAAGGCAGCATAACAATTGAACCCCGTGCCTACTTTGATGCTATCAGGCAGCTAAAAAATAGGCTGTACGGTAGCTAATATGGTTATTACGTCTGACGTTGAGGCATTCCAGTCGGCATATAAAGCAAGGTTTGGCGTAAGCTTGAAGTCTTTTGAAGCCAGGAGGCTATTAGAGCTGCTTGTTCGCCAAATGGAGCTTATTTACCAGCCAATAAGCAAGCAACAACTACTAAGCATAAATGTGAATGAGAACAGCAATGAGCAAAGCCAGCCCAAGCCAGCAACAGATTAAAAATTTGTTTACCAATAGCTCAATTCTCTATATCTCAGGGCTGGGCCTTATTTTTGGTGTAAATGAGGGCATTATCCTAAGCCAATTACTCTACTGGCGTGGCAAGGGCCACAGGCGGGATAATTCGTTCTATAAGACACAGGCAGAGCTTTATAAAGAGACGGGGCTGAGCAGAGACAAGCAGGACCGTGCTATAAAAAATCTAAAAGCATTTGGCTTTCTTGAGACCAAGAATAAAGGTGTCCCCCAAAAGCGACACTTTTATATTGATATGGATATCCTCTCCTTAGTGATAATTAGTCTGCTGGAAACTGACGAGTTCAAAGACCTGGAAATAGGCTCTGGGTTTGCGGCTTTCCAGCAATCTATTACAAAGATTACACAGAAGATTACTTCAAAAACTACTACAGAAATTACCCCCTATACAAAAACCAGTCGCAATCGGGCTCAATCATTAGGTGAAATAATGACCAGTCGTTTCGGTGTAGGAAAATAGCCTATGGCCTGTATTAACACCTATTTCAATAGTACATTTTGTTATAAAATTAAGGATAAGATATGCACACCAAGAACAAACTAAGATACATAGCTTACGTACGTAAGTCAGAAGAGCGTAAGGAACGCCAAGAGCTTTCGCATCCGTCACAAATAAAAGAAATCAAAAGAGCCTTTCCAGGCCTCAATATCGTTAAATGGCTTGAGCCCGAGAGCCAGAGTGCCTTTAAGCCAGGCAGACCAATCTTCGCCGAAATGATAGATATGATTAAGCAAGGCAAAGCCGATGGTATTGTTGCGTGGCATCCCAATCGCCTGTCACGTAACGAGCTTGATAGTGCAACACTAACCTATATGCTACGCAATGAACTTAAAGACCTAAAGTTCTGCTCCTTTAACTTTGATAACTCCGCCGAGGGTATTATGATGCTGCAAATGGTGATGAACCAGTCACAGTACGAAAGCTCTAAGCAAGGTCGTGACGTTAAACGTGGTATGGAGCAGAAAGCTGCAAATGGGGAGCGTCCTGGGCAAGTACCTCAGGGTTATATGAAAGTGCCTGTGCTTGATGAAAACCACTTGCCTCAGCTGAGGTCTAAAGACAACAAGGTTATTATGCACACGGCTAATGACCCCCTACGTTATGAGCCAGTCAAGAAAATGTGGCAAATGCTATTGTCTGGTAATCGTAACGCCTCACAAATATACAAAATAGCCACCGATGATTGGAAGTATATTACTCGTGAGAACGGTAAAATTGGTGGCAGCTCTATGCACAGCAGTATGATTTATAAGATATTTAACAACCCCTTTTATGCAGGCTGGATATCACACAACGGTGAAATCTATAAAGGTAACCACGAACCGATGATTACTCTTGATGAGTTTGACTATGCTCAAACCTTACTCGGCAGCAAGGGCAAGCCTCGTAAGGGCGTGTTTGACTACTCTTTTGCGGGGATGATTAAGTGCGGTGAATGTGGTTGTAGTATCGTAGGCAAGACCAATACCAAATTTGTAAAGCGTGATAATAAAATGGCAGTGTACGTCCACTACTACTGCACACGTAAAAGCGAGGCACGCCCTTGTACGCAAACCAAGTACACGAGGGTTGAAAATATTCACAACCAGATTGAGGAAGAGCTGGCAAAGTATACAATCCTGCCAGAGTTTAGAGACATTGCCCTTAAAGTACTGCGCCGTAACAATAAGATTGAGGGCAAAAACCGTACCTGTATTTATAAAATGCAGCAGCACAGCCGTGAGCAAATCCAAGAACGTTTAGACAAACTGGTTGATATGCGCACACGTGACCTGCTTGACGATGATGAATACATTGAACAGCGCAGCAGGCTAAAGTCCGATCTTATACGTATAGACGATGGTCTACGTGGTACTGAGCAACGAGCTGATGATTGGTTGGAACTAACCGAGAAGGCGTTTGATTTCGCTACCTACGCACGAGTGCGTTTTGCAACAGGCACACTGATGGACAAACGGGACGTGCTTAAAACTTTGGGTAAGAACTTAGTTTTAAAAGACGGACATTTAGAAATAACACCTAACGACTGGTTAGTACCGATTGCAGAGGGCTATCCTGAGCTCGAGACTTCGTATAGAAGGGTAAGAACTAATAAAAAAACCTCCCCAAAGGAGTTGGAGGAAGCTTTAGTGCCTATTTTCGATACTTGGAGGGCCATCAGGGACTCGAACCCTGGACACCCTGCTTAAGAGGCAGGTGCTCTAACCAGCTGAGCTAATGGCCCTGAAATTGCCTATTGCAACGCGTGAAACTTTAACAGACTACCCCTGTTTTTGCAATTGTAGAAAGTTTAACTAATTTAGATTTTTCAAATTTACTTAACGCCTGGCCATGGAAGTATAAATGGTTTAATAATAGATTTAGCAGTATTATTCATTTTCAATGCCCGCCTGTCATTCGACCAATACCAATACGGTGTTGAATAGTATATATAGCTTATAGCACTACCACCCTGTAACATTAGTAAACAAACTACACCTATCACTGCTAATCTAAGTTTAACCTGTACGAATTGTTTGTAGGCCATAGCAATAGATAGCATTATCGGCAAAATTATTAATAGTAAGTAGCGACCATTAATGGCTACTAACTGACCACCAAACTGTAGATAATCATGATAATTCCGGCCAACAAGGGCCATCACGTAAACAATCGAAACAAAAATTAAAAACTTTAGTATCGGGTTGTTTTTAAAAATAACTCTTCGATAACGGCCCACAAGGTAAAGTCCAAAGCCAAAAACAGAAATTGCAACTAACGACATTAAAGGCAAGGGTGGTTTATTATCGTAATTCGCAACACTGTTCTGGCCATTGATAGCAAAAAAGGCTCGTTCAAACATTCCGTAAAACCAACCTCCGACAAAATAAAGCGGATTACCAAAACCGACATTGTGACTATGTTTAACAAGTGAATAATTACGAGCCCAGATAGGATAAGCCGTGCAGCGCTGTACGTTTAAAACCTGGCCACATTGCGGAATAATATTGTGGTACTTGACTATACCAACTCCGTAACGCTGTAAAAATATACCGGTGCTGAATACTAGAAGTATTAAAGTTAACCATTTTTTTAATTGAGACAGTCCTTGCCAATCGTGTACAAATTTAGGCCAAGCTTTGGCAGGTGAGCCAAGAACCTGCCGAATAATAACCAATAAATAAATGGTAATAGCTAGCAAAAACGGTAAGTATGCGTATTTAACTAAGCAGCCCAAAGTCGTAAAGCTAATGATATTTAACAGTAAGCTTGAGTTATATTTTTTTCGTAGCAATAGTTCACGAAATCTTATAACTAGCAGTAAATTAATAGCTAATATTAAAAATACCAAGTTATCGTAGTTAATTTGTCCAGCTAGTAGCGGTACTATCGGAATCAAAATAAAGAAAAAAAGCGTTAGATGAACAACTGCCGATGAAGCCCTGGCTTTGAGTAAGACTCTACGCATTAATAGCAGTGCCGCTGTAAAAAAGCCAATATTAATAAATCGAAGAGCAATTATGACAGTTTTAGGATCAGTAACTAGACTGCTAAATAACCGATATGGGAAGCTCATAATATAGTAGTACAGACAATTTGGATCTGTTGTTAGAGAACCATAAGTCGCTGGCCCAGGTGGTTGATGAAGTAGAAATGGGCTCCACTGATGAGCATATATTTTAATAATGCCTAAATGAAAGCCTTCATCAAAAGCCATTGGAAAACGGGCCGATAAAGCAATCCATACACTGCTGGCTATAAAAAAAGCTAGAACCAGACCAAAAAAAGCTTTTGTGCGAATAAATGACGACAGTTTTTGATTTAAGCTTTTCATCTTTTTCTTAACTTGCTTACGCTTTATTATAGCCTGATATCACTGAAATTGAATTTAGGTATAGATATGGCACCACTGTTATACTCTACTTAATGAAATTATTAAGTGGCCGTGAACTAGCTGGCTATATCAAACAGCGCCAAGCTGGGCAAGTCCGGGCTCTACGTCAAGGCCACGATGTTTACCCTAAACTAGACATTGTACAATGCCTGGATGATCCGGTAATTAACACTTACGTTCGACTTAAAAAAAGTTACGGTACCGACATTCTAATTGATGTAGCCGTGCATTTTATTGACCAAGGTAAGGTACCAAAACTATTAGAACAATTAAATAAAGACGATAAGGTTCATGGCATAATTGTGCAGCTACCGCTACCCGATCCTGATAAAACAGAAGAAATAGTGAATATGGTAGCCCCTCATAAAGACGTTGATGCTCTAGGCCAAAAAGCCCAATACAGCCCAGCTACACCTATGGCAATTATGTGGTTGTTATCTGGATTTAATATTGATTTGAATGGTAAACACATACTACTTATTGGCCGTGGTAAATTAGTCGGTGCTCCACTTGAAAAAATGCTAAAACAATCTGATTTGGACGTTGAAGTTATCGATAGAGGCGCAAAAGATTTATCGGTACATACCAAAAACGCCGACATTATTATTACCGCAACTGGTAGCCCAGCTATTTTATATTCAAAAATGATTAAACACGGTGCCGTAGTAGTAGATGCCGGTGTAGCTAGTGAATCCGGCAAAACCGTAGGAGACTTAGATCCAGCAGTATATGAACGTGATGATTTAACCATCACCCCAGAAAAAGGTGGTGTTGGCCCCTTAACTGTATCGGCTTTGTTTGAAAATGTCATACTTGCGGCACAACGAAATGGCGAAAAGAAAAATGACCAAATACGGTGAAGGTGTCATGGGAGGCAAGCCCTTACCTAAGATAGGTGTGTTTGACAGTGGCGTTGGCGGACTCTCGGTGGCCAAAGCTATACAAGCGGCTTTGCCTGAATATAGAGTTATCTACGCAGCCGATAAACGGCATCTACCTTATGGCAATAAACCACTGCGCCAAATTCATGGCTATGTTTTACCAATACTGAAAGACTTAGTTGATCAAGGCTGCCAGGTAATTGTAATTGCTTGTAATACCGTAACCACCACTATGATAGATACGTTGCGTCAAGAGGTCAGCGTTCCTTTAGTTGGTATGGAGCCAATGGTTAAACCGGCTGCCAGTTTAACTAAAAGCGGTATCATTGCCGTCTGCGCCACACCTAATACTTTAGCTAGTGCACGCTACAGTTCACTTAAAAAAGTCTTTGCTAAAAACCTAAAAGTTTTGGAGCCTGATTGTAGCGATTGGGTGCCAATGATAGAAAATAACCAGATTAATCGAGACCAAATAAACAAGCGGATTGAAACCGGCTGCCAAGCCGGAGCTGACGTTATTGTTCTTGGCTGTACTCACTATCACTGGATCGAACAGCTTATAAAAGATATTGTTGCCGGTCGGGCTACCGTTTTACAGCCCGAACAACCGGTAATTGAACAACTTAGACGAGTGCTAACACAGCTTGCTTAAACTGTTCACCGCGATCTTTATAATCTTTAAATAAGTCAAAACTTGCGCAAGCTGTAGATAGTAAAACTACATCTCCGGGATGGGAAGCTGATTGAGTGGCCTGAACAATCTCGTTCATGCTGGTCTTACCAGGTTTAACCAGTGAAGTAATTTGCTTAATTCCTTGAGCATTAAGTGCAGACTCAATTTCTGGCGCGGCTGATTTATAGTCCGGATTGGTCGTATTTCCGATTAATATAATTTGCCGAATGGCGCTCTTGGCCAGGACCGCGGCAAGTTTAGTATAGTCCGATTGTTTGGTTGAACCGCCAAGTATTACGACTTTTGGCATGTCAAAAGCCTCGATGGCAACAATTGCCGTTTCCGGTGTCGTGCCAAATGAATCATCATAATACTTAACTCCGTTAAATTCACGAACCAATTCCAGTCGATGTTCTAATCCCGTAATACTAGTTAGGACTGTTTTAATAGCCTTATTATCTTGGGTAACTTGCCAAACAGTAGTCACAGCTGCACAAACGTTTTGCCAGTTATGCTCACCAAGCAGTTTTAATTCATTTGTTTGACAGATATTTTGTCCATCAATTACTATAGAACTTCCTTCAATGTAAGCACCAGGCTTTTCCATATATGGAATCTTTTTAGCGGGGCTAACACTTGTAACTGTTTTGGAATTTTGGCTTATGGCATTATATATAGCTACATCGTTAGTACCTTGATGAATAAACATTTGTTGTTTAGCGGTTAGATACTCATCCATATCTTTGAACCAGTCCATATGTTCTGGTTCGACCATTAAACAAACGCCAATAACTGGAGAGTGCTGCTGGTCTATTAATTGAAATGCTCCTTGTTCAAGTACTACCCAATCATCAGGCTGAATATTATTTTTGAGTAGATCTAGTGCCGGGATGCCAATATTGCCACCTAGGTGCACTTTTTTACCAGCCGCTTCTAGCATTTTAGCAATCAAAGTACTTGTAGTACCTTTACCTTTTGTACCGGTAACTCCGATTATATTTTTAGTTGGACTATTTTTATAAAACAGATCAATATTACCGGTTATTTTTTGTAAAACATCAATAGAGTTTGAATTAACTGCAGTTATTAAATGCGGCGCTAAGCCAGCAGTGCGGACAATTAAATCGTATTGTGCCAAGTTTTTAAGATAATCAGGGCCTAGTTGACTAGAAGTACCAGCTGGAACAACAATATCTTGATTTTGATCGCAGATAGTAATGCTGTTGCCATCACGATTTAAAAACTCATAAGCTGCTTGTCCGTCACGGGCAAAGCCCAAAATCGCAATCTTCATAGTCTTTATAATAACTCAGGCAATATCAAAGATAGGAATTTAAAGATGAGCTTTAACTAATTGAGCAACTTGGCGAGGGGTCATGTCGGCTTTTAATACTGCGGCTACAATTCCTAACTTTTTAGTTTCCTCGGGGATTTCCTGCTCACCCATGTTAGTTAAAATAACCACTTTAATATTTTTACCCCAATCAGTCTTTCTCATTGCTGCGAGCATCTCACTTCCAGTCATTTCCGGCATCATTAGATCTAGCAGTATAATATCCGGTTTCATAGACTCTGTTAGCGCTAAGCCCAACTTACCATTAGCGGCAGTTTCGACTGTGTAACCTTCTTGCTCAAACTTAAGCCGGTACATCTGGCTGATGGCTACATCATCTTCAATTATTGCAACTTTAGCCATAACTAGACCAAGACTTTTTTAACACTTTCTACCACTTCTTGAGGTGTAAAATGGGCTTTAATCACAAAACCGGATACTCCCAAAGGGTTAACAATTGGATAGGCTTCATCCTTGCTGACATTGGTCAAGATGATAACTTTTATATTTTTACCCCAATCTGTTTTACGCATGGCCTTAAGCATTTCATCACCAGTCATTTCCGGCATCATTAGATCAAGTAAAATTACATCCGGTTTAGATCTTTCAGCTAGCACTAAACCTTCTTTGCCATTACTGGCGACCACCACCTTATATCCATCGGCTTCAAATTTAAGCCGGTACATATCCCTGATGGATTGGTCATCCTCAACAATTGCAATTGTCTGGGCCATATTTTTGATTCTCCATGATAAATTATACCCTTTTAGGAATATAAATTTTCAAATGTATGAACTATCACAGCTACATTATAACAATGTATAGTTATTGAGAGATCTAGAACTTCTTAAACTAAGTATTTAATTACGATATTCTTTTGTTACTTCTGATAAAATCTTAAGTCCTTTTTGGACTTCGTTCAATGGAGCACCGTAAGAAAGTCTTACAAAACCTTGCAGTCTAGAGAATGCTCGTCCGGAGACTAAAATTAAGTTATGATTAGCCAACTTCTCTACAAATTCTACATCAACGATATCTCCTGGTGTCTTAATAAAACTGTAATATGCTCCTTGCATGCCAAACACCTCATAGCCCATTTCCGCTAAAGCATGTTTAACAATATCTCTTTTATTCTTATATACACCATTAATGTGTGGACGATCTGCTAAAGCCGCTAGTGCCGCATACTGCGCAATCGATGAAGATGAAAAGACTGCATATTGCTGGAGCTCATTAATAGCCTCAATAATATCAGGAGGCCCAGCAATATAACCAATACGCCAGCCTGTCATAGCAAACTCCTTACTGAATCCATTAAGCGTTAATGTATTTGGATAAATACTACCAATACTAAAGTGCTTGCCTTCATAGACAAAATGTTCATAAATTTCATCAGAAATAATTAATAAATTATGTTCTTCAGCAATTTGAGCAATTTTTCGTAACGTTGTTTCCGAATATACAGCGCCGGTTGGATTACTCGGTGAATTAATAACAATTGCCTTTGTTCTAGCAGTAATACTAGCTTCGATTAAATGTAAGTTAGGCTGAAAGTCTGGCAGTGATGGTACCAAAGTGACGTGGGCACCAATAGCACTGGCCAGGTAATTATATGGTGGATAGTAGGGGTCCATTACAATTAATTCGTCGCTGGGGTCCAAAATAGCCATATAAATTAGTAATTGACCCGTAGTTAACCCCGGTACAACTGTTACGCTATTTTCATCACAGTTAATCCCGTTTTCAGATTTCAGTTTATTAGCAATTGCTTTACGCAACTCTTTAATCCCATTTGCTGGCGTGTAGACGGTTTTATCTTCTTTAATAGCCCGAATAGCAGCTTCTTTTACCTTATCCATGGTATGTTCTTCGGGCACACCAACACTTAAATCTACAGGATTATTTAATAGTTGTTGTCTATTAAAAACTTCTCTAAAATCACTACTATCAAAATAATTTAAACGATTTGCAATAAATGACATTTAGTTCTTTATTTTACTATACTTTACGTATTATACCCATAATATAATGATTTAGTCAAAATACAACATAAACAATGGTTTTATGGTGGCGTGCTACAATTTGAAGTATAGGGAACTTAAATGTCTAGACTATTGCTGCCAAGAGGTTATCGAAATGCCGAGACTTTGCTTGAAAAATTAAAAAGCGAGTCAGAGCAGTCATGGCGTCACCGAGGTGAATTACGAGCTCTTAATTTATTTAAAACCATGGCTAGGGGAGTTCCGGCCTATAAAGATTTTTTAAAACAACATAAATTGTCAGTTTCGTCTGTTAAGAGCATTGCAGATTTTTATAAAATTCCCCCGATCGACAAAGATAACTACTTACGCAAATATCCCAAAGAAATGCTCTGTTGGGATGGAGAATTTCCACATGGCCAATGGATAATATCTTCAACATCCGGTAGTACTGGCCAACCTTATTATTTTCCGCGCAACCATTTACAAGATATGCAGTATGCAATTATGGCTGAGCTTTATTTAAGATCAAATTTCAAAGTTCACCAGAAAACGACCTTATATATTGTAGCTTTCCCGATGGGGGCATGGATTGGCGGTGTATTTACATATGAAGCCTTAAAGATTATTGCTCAGTACAACAGCTATGACCTAAGCATCATTACTCCTGGAATTCATAAACAGGAAGTAATAAACGCCGTTAAACAACTCGGTAGTAGCTATGACCAAATTATAATTGGAGCCTATGCACCGTTTTTAAAAGATATTTTGGATGATGGGACTCGCGACGGTATCAATTGGTCTAAATATAAACTTGGTTTTGTGTTTTCAGCTGAAGCTTTTACTGAACGCTTTCGTGATTATGTGATTGATACTGTAAAACCTGATAATGAGCTTATGTTTAGCTTAAACCACTATGGTACCGCCGATATGGGAACGATGTCTCATGAAACACCAGAGTCGATATACATCCGTCGCCAAATGGTTAAGGACAATCAGCTCGATAAACTATTTCCTGAAAAACAACGTCAAGCTACCTTTACGCAATATAACCCCGAATTATTTTACTTTGAAGAGGTAAACTACAATTTGTTTTGTACTGCTTATAGTGGCATCCCATTAGTGCGTTATGATCTCAAAGATTATGGAGGTCTACTGACTCACGATGAAGTTTACCAAAAACTGGATCTAAAAATGGATGATTATAAGAACAATCTAAAAAAAGCCGGTATTAATCATACTCTTTGGAACTTACCGTTTTTATACATTTACGAACGTAACGACCTAAGTGTTAGTTACTATGCCTTTTTAATATATCCCGATATGATCCGACGAGCTCTACAAATCAAGCGATTTGACAACTTTCTGACTGGAAAGTTTACTATACTTGTCGATTATGATAAACAGGGGAGACAAAAACTACATATTTACTGTGAGATGAAGTATGGAGTTAGTGAATCGGACCAATTAAGTTCGAGCATCCAAGAAGCCATTCACAATAATTTGATTGAAGAAAGCTCTGAATATCGTGAAGTTTTCGGCATGGTTCAAAATGATGTTAAACCGGTCATCCACCTGAGCCTATATGAAGACCCTCAATATTTTAAAGTCGGAACCAAGCAAAAATGGGTACAGAAATAAATAATCAGCGACCAATTGTGCTATTGCCGGGTAAGTACTCGGCTTACGATGTCGAACGCCTAAAAAAGCAAAAGATTTGGCGCGAAGTTGACATATATAAGAATCAACTACAAGAACTTCTTGAAATCCGCTACCCATCCAACAATGCTAGCGAGCGAGATAAAAAAAATCTAGGAATGAACGGCGTACTATCACCTATCGATGCTTGGGTTTATTATCCGTGGTCAGGAATTTTACTTCATTGCGTTGGACCTAATGAACTGTTTGAACTACGGACGAACCGCAATAAAAATCTAATTACTAGTGAGGAACAGACTAAACTTCATAATACGGTTATTGGAGTAGCTGGGATGTCAGTCGGTGCTGGTATAGCTATAGGTGCCGTATATTCAGGCATTGCCAAAAACTTGAAGTTGGCTGACTTCGATGAACTAGAAACCGCTAATCTTAACCGTGTTCGTGAATCGTTACCTAATATTGGTCTAGCCAAGGTAGATTTAGCTAGCCAATCCATCTGGGAACTTGATCCATTTAGTCAAATACAAACTTTCCCAAAAGGTCTAAATAAAGACAATATTGATGAGTTCTTTAACGACCCCAGTCTTAGCATCATAATTGATGAAATTGACGACTTTAAAATGAAAGTATTACTTCGAATAAAAGCCAAACAAAACAAATTACCACTTCTTATGTTTACCAGTTTAGGTGACAATATTTTGGTAGATATTGAACGCTATGATCTGTCACCTCAGCCAGAGATTTTCAATGGTGCAATTGGCAACGTTGCTGACAACATCTTAAAGAATGAATATATTTCACCCGAAGACATAAAACGATATGCAGTGCAAATAGTTGGGGTAAAGTATATACCAACCAGAGCCCTTGAAACTTTAATTCACATTGGTAAAACACTGGTTGGACGTCCTCAGTTATATAGCACTATTGCTGTTGACAGTGGACTTGCCGCTTATTTGATTCGTCAAATTTTACTTGGTAGCGATATTAAATCGGATCGGTACTTTATAAAATTTTCTGAACTATTTAAATTTGATAGTAATGAGTTTGGTGGAAATGGTAAAAGGGGTGTCATACTTAAAAAGTTGATGGAAAAGTCATGAAGCATAAACAACAAGATAATTATAAAGCATGGGATATTCAGGCTAAGAACTTTCCTAAGAATGGTTCTATTGAAGATAAAATCCGTTTTCTAATAGGTTATGGCATCTTAGCCCCATCTACTCATAACACTCAGCCTTGGTTGTTTGAAATAAATTCAAACCAGCTCACAATCAATCCGAATATTGAACTTAAACTACCTGAAGCCGATCCATCTGGCCGCAATCTTTATATAAGTTTAGGGGCTTGCTTATTTAATATTCAGGTTGCCGCAAAATATTTTGAATTAAATATTGAAGAAAAAATTATAACAACTGGAAAAAACAATGCAAAAATTGAAATGATATTTACGCTTAATTCTAAGGATTCAGATCAACTTAATAGTAGGTTGTTTGAAGCAATCCCAAATCGCTATTCAGAAAAAAGAATATCGGAACCAGTAAAAATTAGCGATAGTGAATGGGCAAAACTAAAAATTAACCCTTCTAGAGATACTGCGATATCCATTACTAAAGAAAAAACTAAAATTCATGATTTGGCACAAGACGTTTATAAAGCCGCAGCTAGCTATTCTAAAGTTCCTAAATTTGGCCGAGAACTTGCAATGTGGATGCGACCTAACAAAACAACCAGTGGTGATGGAATGACTGGTCAAGTAAGTGGGCTAACAACAGGGAAAGTAGTTGTCGGCAAGACACTAATGAAACATATGCCAAAGTCAATGAAAATATTTGCCAAAAAGTATTTGGAACAAACAATAAAGAGCTCCGCACTTGGGCTTATCTCAACTACTCACGATGAACCAAAAGACTGGATAGAAAGTGGCAAAGTTTATGAAGAACTGGCGTTAAAATCTACCAACTTTCATATTAGTCTTGGACCAATGGCTGCATTAATAGAGACGAAATACAGAAGCCAACTACACACACATTTCAAAGACACAAAGAAGTTTCCTCAGATGTTTTTCAGAATGATAAGAGTAAACACAAGTACAATTCATAGCCCAAGAAGATCTGAAATTCAAATTAAATCAACAGATAAAATTACTATTCCTGCTGAATTTCTAAAATCTTCCTATGTTAATAAATTTATGAGTCTAGGAAAGTATAGAATACATTATATTGTTGCCGGAGAAGGTCAACCAATAATACTGCTACACGGTGCCAATACTGGCTGGGCACAATGGTTTCCAAACATTAATCATTTAGCAAAAGAATATCGAGTTTATGCGTTAGATTTACCGGGAAGTGGTCAATCAACGCGATTTGACTACAGTCAAGCAGATTTTAAAAAGGATTATGTTGATGTTGTAAGAAAATTTATTCAGAAAGAAAACTTAAAGAATACTTATATTATTGGCCATTCATTCGGTGCTGCTATTGCAGCTAAGCTGGCAATATCTTCGCCTGAATTAGTATCTGAAATAGTACTAGTAAATCCCTTAGGATTAATAAAGAAAATTCCATTTAAGCAACGAGCAATTGCATCACGACGTTTTACCAGAATACTTACAAAAACTGCCGTTAAACCGACTCGAAAAAATATGAAAAAATTTTTGCAATCAGCAGTTTATGATAAAAAAATAATCACTGAGCAATTTGTGGATTATTATTATGATGCAGTTCGACAAGATAAACGATCCCATCCTTTATTATTTATGCATGGGCAAACTCGGGGCTTTAAATTTAATCCCGATATACTTTATATCAACCAGCTCAAACATATAAAAATACCAATTCTTATAATACTAGGAAAAAATGATCCATTGTTGCCTTCAAAAAAAATTGCTTCATTGGTCAGAGATGATAAAAATGTTAAGCTTAAAATGTTTAAAGAAACCGGTCACGTAACAACACTTGAACAAAGCAATTTGTTTAATAAAGAGGTAGTTAACTTCTTTAAAGACAAAAAATGAGCCCATTCCTGATTTTCAAAGTTAGTATTGTTGCTGCAGCAATTTTCGCAAATGTTTTTTTAGTGTTTCTAGTTTACAAAAATAATCCAAAAAGTGTGACCAACAGACTCTATACCGCACTTGGTTTAGTGTTAAGCTTGTGGTTAATCGCGAACTTCACATCAGTGCTTCCGATCTTTTTATCACAAAGCCTTTGGTTAATCCGGTTGAGTCTCTTTTTTGCGTCAATAATGAGCGCATTGTTCTATATGTTTGCCTCTACTTTACCAAAGGAAGAATATTCATTTTCTCGAACTAAGCTATTAATTGTAGGTTCAATTACAGTTTTTGTTTCCGTAATTACTCTCACACCTTTAGTTTTTACTAAAGTAATCGTTATCAATAATTCACCACACCCAGTTCCTGGGCCCGGTATTGGGATTTTCTCATTAGTTACAACTATTTTTAGTCTTTTGGCAGTAATAACTTTGTTTAGAAAATTTAAAAGATCAAAAGATACAGAGAGACAACAATTCGGTTATGCATTATTAGCAATATCGATTCTTTTAGGGTTACTAATAGTGACTGTATTACTACCTGTAATTCTTTTTAAGGTTAATGCGACAGTTTCATTAATACCTATGTATACGGTTATTTTTCTTGGACTTACAACTTATGCAATTGTTCGACATCGTTTGTTTGACATCCGTGGTGTTATAGCAAAATCCATAACTTATCTTTTGTTAATTGTAACTCTTACCGGTCTTTATGGTGTATTTGCATTTCAGGTTGGCAATTTAGTATTCGATACTTCAAAAATTAATCGCGTACAGAAAGTATTAAATATAGTCCTAGCGCTTATATTAGGTTTTAGTTTGCAACCATTGAAACGTTTCTTCGAAAAACTCACAGACAGTATTTTTTATCGTGATAAATATGATCCGCAATCATTACTAGATGATGTTAGTAAGGTTCTTGCCGCTGAGATAGATATGAAAGAGTTAACCACTGATGTATCAAGGCTTATTAAAAAACATATGCGAGTAAGTTCGGCCAATATTGTGGTATTACAACAACAGAAAATTATTTTTGGTGGAGAAGTTTTTTTAAACCATAGCTCGGAACAAATTCATGAACTTTCAGTACTTGGTAAGAAAAATATTTTAGTAGATGATATTTCAGAGGGTGTCGAAAAACAGTTTTTAGAAAAATACGGTATAAGAGCAAGCATTCCTTTGCATACTCGCGATGAGTTTGTAGGATACTTATTATTAGGTGAAAAATTAAACGGTGAAATTTATAACCGCGATGATCAACGTATTTTAGTAATTCTGGCAGCAGAACTGGCAGTCGCAATATCGAATGCAAAGGCCTATCTTGAAATCCAACAATTTAACATCACGCTGCAAGAAAAAGTGCAGCTAGCGACTAAAGAATTACGTAGGACAAACGAAAAACTTAGGGATCTTGATGAAACCAAAGATGAATTTATTAGTATGGCCTCACATCAATTACGTACACCTTTAACAACTGTTAAAGGTTATGTCAGCATGGTGTTAGAGGGTGATGCCGGCAAGATTAGCGATCCTCAACGTAAACTATTAGATCAGTCATTCTTGAGCGCCCAGAGAATGGTCTATTTAATTGCTGATCTTCTTAATGTCAGCCGGTTGCGAACTGGTAAATTCGTAATAGATGCTGCACCTACAAATCTCGCAGATTTAGTTAAAGGTGAAATCCAACAATTAACTGAAACTGCCAAAGCACGTAATCTGACTGTGACTTATCTAAAGCCTAAAGACTTCCCAATGCTAATGCTGGACGAAACTAAAATCCGACAAGTAGTCATGAACTTTACAGACAATGCTATTTATTACACTCCGTCAGGTGGCCACATAGATATTGAATTGATCGACAAAGGCGATACAGTCGAATTCATGGTAGTTGACGACGGAATTGGCGTACCAAAAGCCGAGCAGCATCATTTGTTCAGTAAGTTTTACCGGGCCGGTAATGCCAAAAAAGCCCGTCCCGATGGTACCGGTCTTGGTCTTTTCATGGCCCAAAAAGTTGTAGTAGCCCAAGGTGGCGCCATAATCTTTCATAGCGACGAAGGCAAAGGCAGTACGTTTGGGTTTAGTTTCAGTAAGGACAAATTAAAAGTGCCTGGACATATCAAACTGGAGCCTAAGAAAGCAAAGCCAGCTAAAGAACTTACAGCCGCGTAAAACTTATGCTTGTGCTTTGTTAGAATTATTGTAATGCTTATTGACAAAAACAGAGATATATAGTAGAATTTGGTTATCCTAGCTGGTGGGAGGGTGATAACCCGCAGTGGGGCATTAACAGGGGTGAAACAAAAACAGCATTAAGGCTGTTTTTTCATCTAAGCCTATCTGTTTCCCGCTTAAGCGAAGGGCACTTTAACAAGTCGAATCATTACAGTTCATATCTGTTCTTGGTGAACTCAGGGCAGACCATTTAATACTAGCTAACAGAGGTAACTAGTAATAGGCGGTCTGTCCTCGGTTGAGGCGTTGAGGGGTCTTTTGACCATTCCGCTTCCCAAGACAGTATGTGACTACATTACATACCCAAAAACATTTACTTACTTTTTCTTCTAATCAGAGCAGCACCCTGTTCGCTACTTTTGCTAGCAGAGTGCTGTTCTGAACTCCCAACCAGGGACTTTAGTATCGGGTGACACCGAATGGACGAATCGTCCAACAGACTCGGCCGAAAACCGACCAAATCCCCAGCCAAGGAGGAGGAAATAAGTGAGTACCAACCGCATAGAAGAAGCTGCTGAAGAAGCCCGAAAAGCTCTCGGCGAACTTGCCGCGGCTGCCCGAAAACGCGATCACGAGATCAAGCATGCCCGTGAGGCATTGAATCGGGAGCGCAACAACGTTGTCATTGGTGCCCGCGCCGCAATGCGTGACATCGACGACCATGATGAAGTTCTCGAAGAGGAAGCTGAGCAATTCGAGCACATCGTTCGCGGACGCGTCATCACTCGTCGAACGAGCATATTGGAGCCTGAGCCTGATGGTGAACCGTCTTCATCGACTGTTCCCCTGACCGGTGCGGCACCAAGTGTTCCAGTCGACAGTCCCGTTCGTGAAACAGCAGTACCGCCAGCTGAACCCGTAGCCGCCGTCATGACGGACCGAGTTCCACTGGTTCAAGTTCAGCGTTCGCCGTACGACCCCCGCAGTTGGTGCCTCTGGTGCCAGCTGGTCGCGGTTCTCGGCGGTCTGATTGGCCTCTTCGTGGGCTTGAAGACACGTTGGGCAGTTACCGATGAAGTCCACCACTGGAAGTGGGTGCCTGGTACCATCTGGGTGCTCGCCATCGCCGGTGTTGGCTTCTTCGTGTTCGGCTTGGTTTGCGCCATCGTGTGCGAACAACTCAATCGTCAGCGCGCTGCGCAGACGTGAGAGGACCGAACCTGAGCGACCATGACATGTCGTTAAACCTGTCCGTAATCACACTGGGGAAGTACCAGTTGGCGCGAAAGCTCTCCGCGCTGTCAGTTGAGAGACGAAGGCTCTATCACCCCTGAGGAGGTGTGACGTGAGCAAGCGTACTGGAACGATCGGACTGATCATTTCAGTCATCGTTGCAGCAGCCGTGTTCGGCATAGTCCGCATCCCAACAGGGGATGCGCGAACGGTAATGGCGGCAATTGCGCCAAGTACCACTACTACGTCAACCATGACTGTGCCCAAATCGGTCACGACAACGACCGTACCGACCAATGCTAACAGCATTGCCAACCAGATCAACGGCGTATTCCAACACTACCGTCCTGGTGAGATTGTTACCGGCTCGAATAACGTCCAGTTCAAAGGGCGTACCGAGTCGCGAGGGATTGCCGCTTTCAGTAGGCGAACTCTCAAGACGCAACAACAAGTCGGTGAATTCCTGAACGAGAACACCGCTGTCAGTCGGGCCGCGAAACTTCGAGTTGTTGATACCATCCGCAAGGCTGGTTACGGCGACGACGAAGTCAAGCGAGCCCTGAATGGCACCGGTTACTTCCCGCTGCAATTGAAGGTGGCGTCCCAGATCCTGGGTACGACATACTTCATGAACGGGAAGGTTCTGGAAGAATCCGGCCAATGGCGACAGGTGGGTCCGAACGATATCTTCTGGATGTTCCTTACCAGGAACGGCCGGATCATCTTCGGTGCCACGGTCCGAGCGGATTGCGGTAACCCGAACGTCAATTTGGTTGTGCCAGTGCGTAGCAATACGCCACCGGCCTTGCCGATTGAGGTTCCACCTGGCCAAGTGCCGCCCGGTAGTCCGCCGGTGTGTTCCAACGGGCAGTTCGTACCGCCGAATGGGTTGTGTCCCAAGATGGTGCAGTTTAACATCGACCGGAATCCGAATATTCCGAACTCGGTGCGCAAGACTCGGCCATCACCAGACAACCAACAACAGATCAACCAAGGGGCTCAACGTCCAGTTGATACCAAAGACGGCTGTCCGAGCACGTGTCCGCATACCACTCCCACAACAACGGGCGGTGGTTCGGTTACGGTTCCAAGCTGTGGTAAGCCGGGGCAACCCTCGTGCGACAACACGGGTGTCACTCCCCCAACCACAGCTGCTCCTCCGGCAACCACTCCCCCAACCACGCCGGTCAACGGTACGGTCCCGTCTCCGTAAGGAGAAGGAGTAGGTCCTCGAGCGGGTGGAGAAAGAGCACCTGTCAGTGCTTGCATGTTTATCATGCTAATAAATCTGACAGCAGGTTGCTGGTTAAGCCGCTTGGGTAAGCCAAGAAAAACCAGCTCGTTTAGGGTAATAAGTCGAGTCGCCTGGCGATTCCTTCCCAATGTAGTCACGCCGCAGGTGTGGATTTGATTGTTGCTTCGGCGACACGCGCTAACGCGCAAATCAATTCCATACCTGCAATCCAAGTTTATGATTTGTAATGATTTGACTTGCCAGTTCTTTAACAATTAAACATTACCATAATATTGACATATCGTAATAGTAGTGCTAAAATATGTATTAACTGTGAAGGTGGGTTCGCAATAAGAGGCGAGGCTTTGACAGTTATTGTTCGTTAACAATTTACAAATATTTTTAGCAAACAATTACAATTTTTTAATTTAATTAATGAATCTCTATATAGGAGGTCATATGAAAGATGTTTTAAGGCAGATCTTTAAAGTTTTGCCCAAAAAGGGTCTTATAGCCGTAGCCTTGATAGCCGCCATTTTAGGCGTAACTAGCGCGGCCCGCGCCTGGTTTCCAAACCGACCCACTTACACGGTTCAGATACCCTCTGACCATGTAACGTTCGACTCAATAACAAACAACCCCGATGAAGGTGACGAACGAGCATTCTTTGAAGTCAAAGATGCTGCTAACACCCAACCAAATGGCTTTAGCCACACTGTAAATAACCTTAAAGATGGCCAAGACTTGTTACTTCGCATGTATGTTCACAATGATGCGGCTGACAATTTAAATGGTACAAACTTTGACGGTAAAGGTGTCGCTAAAGATACCAAAGTTCGCATATTCTTACCAACAGCAAACGCTAACGCATTGCGTGCCAACGCTTACATTAGTGCTTCTAACGCTTCACCAGCTGAAGTTGCCGACACTATAAATCTTGGTAGCAATGGTAACTTTAACTTAACTTACGAAAATGGTTCTGCCGTACAGTACACAAATGCTGTACCTACTGGTATGAAACTAAGTGACAGTATAGTATCCACAGGTGCACCCATCGGTTTTAACAAACTAGATGGCATTGTGCCTGGATGTTTTAACTTCTCTAGTATCGTAACTATAAAAGTTAAAGTACATAAACCCAGCTTTAGTGTTACTAAAGCCGTACGCTTTGAAGGTCAAACTTCTAACGACTGGAAAAAGTCTGTAACTGCCAATCCTGACCAAACTGTTGAATGGCGTATTGCCTTCAATAACACTGGTAGTACTCAGCTTGGTAACGTAACCGTACTTGACCAAGTACCTAACGGTTTAACCGTAGTACCTGGTAGCGTAAAGCTTTACAACACCAATAGCCCTAACGGCTTTACAGTTTCAGATAGCTCAATTCAAGCCAACGGTCGTCAGGTAAACGTAAATATTGGTACCTACAATCCAAACAGTAACGCATTTGTTTTACTTAAAACTAAAACACCTGCTTCAAAAGATATGGATTGTGGTACAAAACAGTTCACTAACGAAGCTTTTGTTACGCCTAGTGGACAAGGTACAGTTAACGATACCGCAAATGTTAATGTAAATGGTCCAGAATGTAAAAAACCACAAAACCCAGCCTTCAGCTGTGATAGTGCAACTATTACAACTATAGGTGATCGTCAGATCCGGGTTAACGTTAATACTACTGCCATTAACGGCGCTAAAGTTACAAGTTTTTCATATAACTTTGGTGACGGTACCGCCCCACTATTAACTGACCAAAACCCAGTAGAACACACCTTTGCTAATGTCGGTGACTTCAATGTTCATGTAACCACAAACTTTGATGTCAACGGTAAAGTTCAGACTGTCGATAGCGATAAATGTGCAAGCACAGTAAGTTTTGCTTCGACTACTATTACACCTCCAACAACTCCCACCAAACTGGTAAATACCGGTCCTGGTGATGTGTTAGGTGTCTTTACTGGCACTTCACTAGCTGGCGCATTCTTACACCGCAAATGGCTTTCCCGCCGCGGTCGCTAAGACCTGTGGATAAAGAGCTAGTAAAATAAGCAAATATGTGCTACGGTAAGTCATGAAGCGAGTCCGCTAATGTGCGGATGACTGACCGCTCAAACAACTCGTAAATCCCCGTGTCATTATAGGCACGGGGATTTTATTATCGCCCCTGTATATGCTATTGTTTTGAAGTTAGTAAGGCCTCATCGTCTAACGGTTAGGACACCAGGTTTTCATCCTGGCAATAGGGGTTCGATTCCCCTTGAGGTCACCAAAGTACATTTACCTCTGTATTTTTTTGCAGAGGTTTATTTATATTGAAAAGCCTAAGAAGTTAAAAGTTCGATTCCCCTTTGACCTTTTCAAAGGCCAGTCTTGAACTGAAATTTCTTTTAATATCTTGATTAGTGCTTCTTTAGTATAAGTCAGGGGCTGAGGGTTACTCATATCAATTTGACCTGAGAGGTTTCTTTAATAATTCTTTTCTCCGCCTTATTGCAGTACTCAGGTGATATATCTATCCCAATGTAATCACGACCATGATTGAAAACTGAAATAGCCGTTGTACCTGAGCCGATAAAAGGGTCAAGCATTAACTTGGCATTTGTTGACGATACGATTCTGTCTATCAGTTTCAGTGGAAACGGTGCTGGATGGTCATTGTTCATTTCCTGCGTAAACTCCCAGATGTCACCATAAGCGTTGGCTTTAGGGATTAGCTTAAACTTTGGCTTAGCGATCATATAAATAACTTCGTACGTTGGTAAAAAATATACCGTATTAAAGTTAAAACCGCCTTTGCGCTTCCAAATGATTATTTGCCTTACAGGAAAACCCTTAACTATATCTGAACGGTCTTGTAACATTCCACCTTGAACGCGCCATTAATGGTTGTAAAAAATCGCTCCATCCTCTGAAAGAGTGCGCATCACTTCCTTTAGACAGCTACGTTGCCACTTCACATACTCATTATGAGGCATTGAATCTTCATGATGCGTATAACCATTTTGTAAAGCTGCATTAGCCCATTTACCACCTCTTCCGTCTTTCATGCCATCACAGGTAGAGTTTTTTAAATTATACGGTGGCGATGTAATTACCAAATTCACAGATCCGGTTGGTATTTTTTTTATAACTTTTACGGCATCACCACAAACTACTCTGTTTATAAAATCCCTCGGGTAATTTATAGCTTCGATTGAGTTATATTGAATTCTAGTTTTCTCAGATTTAACGCCTCGGCTTTCATAGTATTATGATAACAGATGTGCTTTGATGCTACAGTGATACTATACGAGCGATTGTAACTAATTTTAATTAACTGGCTAAACTTATGCCAAACAAGTAAAATTTCATTGAAATAAGGTTAATATAATTTAGGTTGTTTTAGGCTAGTTGTTTCCTATATACATATATATGTAGTGGGTGGCACATATTATTAAGCAAATGATCTGTTAGTTGGATTTGAGATAGAACCATCGCGATGGTCTATTCTGCACCTTAGGTAGATTAGGTTTCGGCAGGCTAGCTAATCTAATCTTTAGCAAGTAAAATTATTAAGAGAATATGGATAACACATCAAGGGCACCGGATGTGCCGCTGAATAAGTTCAAACGCACAAAAATAATTGCGACTGTTGGACCGTCGACAAATGATTATCTATCAATTGAGACAATGATCAAACAGGGAGTCAATGGTCTTAGGTTGAACTTTAGCCATGGTAATAATGAAGAGCGTCTGCAGCAGCTAAAATGGATCAGGCAAGCAAGCCATGAGTTATCTAAACCAGTGGCAATCATTCAGGATTTGCAAGGTCCTAAAATCCGACTTGGTGACTTTGAAGGCATTATAAATGTTAATACCAATCAGGATTTGCGCTTTGGTTATAACGCCGACTTTGAACGCAGTAATATTATTCCAACCCAGTATGATCTTTCTAAATACGTTAAGCGCGGTGAACGTCTGTATTTATGTGATGGCCGAATCCGAACCATCGTCAGCAGTGTCAATAGCGGCATTGTACATGTTCTAGCCCAAAATGATGGCATACTTCTAAAACGTAAAAGTATTAACTTGCCGGATACAGATTTATCCGGTGACATTATTACCGCCAAAGATCGTCAGGATATAACCTTTGGTTCAGAGCAAGATATCGACTACGTAGCTCTTAGTTTTATTCAATCAGCAGCCGATATTGAACACCTCCGAAAACTTATGAAAGGCTACGGCAGCAAAGCACGGATTATCGCTAAGATTGAAACTGCTGCGGCTGTCGCTAACATCGAGGAAATAGTCCAAGCTGCCGATGTCATTATGATTGCTAGAGGCGATTTGGCCATTGAAACCGAACCGGAAGCTGTACCAATTGTCCAGCGTAATATTATTAGGTTGGGTCTTAGATATGCTAAGCCGACAATCGTTGCCACCCAGATGCTTTCCAGTATGACCGAGACTCCGGAACCGAGTCGGGCTGAAGTATCGGATGTGGCTACAGCTGTAATTTTAAGCACCGATGCCGTAATGCTGAGTGACGAAACCGCTAACGGACGTTACCCGATTGAATCAGTTAATTACATGAAACGGGTTATTAAATATACCGAAGAAAATAATCCAATTAAGGTAGGCTACCGCCGCGATCCGCATGAGCACACTCGCCAATCGACTATTTCGTCTGCCATTATTGAATTAGCTAAAAATGTAAATGCCAGCGCTATTGTGGCTGAAACTAAATCCGGCGCCACAACACATGAATTAGCTTCTTTCCGTCCGGAAATAGCAATTATTGCTGTTACTCCGGATAAGCGAACATCACAGCAGCTATCAATTGTCTACGGTACCAAAAGCTATGTCCGGCCAGCCGATAAAAATTCCAGTGGTAAATTAACAGATTGGTTAAAGTCTAACAAAGTTCTTAAAAAAGGCGATATCGTAGTTTCTGTATATGGCCAGTACCCAGGAGTTGTCGGCAGTACTGACACGATTAAAGTGCGTATACTATAATGACCTTAAAGGTGGGACATAAACTAAGTGGCATTTACTAAAAAAACGATTCGAGATATAAACCTCAAGGGTAAAACCGTTTTACTGCGAGCTGACTATAACGTACCGATAAAAGACGGTAAAGTTGCCGGTGACTTTAGAATTAAACAATCAAAATCGACTCTTGAATATTTACTAGATCAAGATTGTAAAATCGTAATTTGTTCTCATTTAGGAAGACCTAAAGGTCCAGATGATAAATCTGCTAGTTTAAAACCAGTAGTAGCTAATTTGAATAAACTGTTAGATCGAAATATTCAGTTTGCCCCAGACTGCATCGGCCCGGAGACTGAAAGTCTGGCAAAAGCTCTTCAACCAAGACAAATATTGCTTCTTGAAAATTTACGTTATCATTCTGAGGAAGAAGCCAATGATGATCAGTTTGCCCAAGCATTAGCTAAATTAGCCGAAGTATTCATCCAAGATGGATTTGGTGTTGTCCATCGCAAACACGCTTCAACCAGTGCCATTACCAAACATTTACCAAGTGTCGCTGGACTACTATTGGAAAAAGAAGTCGATACTATAACAGAGGTTATGGATAAGCCTAAACGTCCTTTAATGGCTATTATTGGTGGTGCCAAAATTGCCGATAAAATTGATGTTTTAACTAAGTTTGTCGATTTGGCGGACTTTGTAGTAATTGGCGGTGCTATGGCCAACACCTTTTTACTAGCCAGAGGCATGGATCTAGGTGAAAGTTTAATCGATAAAGAAGACGTTCACTTGGCTAATCAAATTATCGACAGAGCCCATGCTAAAGCCAAGGCCAGGCGGTTTGTATTTTACTTACCCCAAGACGGGGTAGTAGCCAAAAAACTAGATAAAACTGTAACTACCAGAGTGGTTGATTGGGGTGCCCATGTTATCGCTGACATTGAAAGTTATCCTAAAATGCCACCGCGGTCCGCCAGTACTATCCATGCCGACGAAGCTATTTATGACATTGGACCAATAAGCGCGGCCTTTATTGCCGGTGGCCTGCAAATGGTCGATACAGTAGTATGGAATGGTACCATGGGTGTAGCTGAACTAGATGGTGTAGTTGGTCCAATTGGTCCGTTTGCTCACGGTACAGAATTAGTTATCGAAGCCATAGCTGGTAAATTAGGACATCGTCCTTATTCGCTGGTCGGTGGTGGCGATACCGCTAGCTTTATTGAGAATAAACAACAAACAGAGTATTTTGATCACGTTTCCACAGGTGGTGGGGCTTCACTTGATCTAATGTGTGGCAAACCCTTACCTGGGGTAGAAGCGCTTGAGGATAAATAATGGTAAACTTTAAACATAAGTAGCATGACAGATAAAAGACTCCTAATTATCGGTAACTGGAAAATGAACTTGGATACAGCTCAAGCTAGCTTACTAGTACACCGTTTACAAGAACGCATTAAAATTCACAATGATATCGAAGTAGTACTGGCACCGAGTATGTTAACCCTTCAGCCACTAAGCCTCCAGATAGATAGGCGCAAGTTCCGACTAGCTGCTCAAAACGCCTTTTATAAAGACGAAGGTGCTTATACCGGCGAAGTTAGTTTCACAATGCTACAGGACTTAGTGCACTATGTGATTGTCGGACACTCTGATCGACGTTACAAATTTAACGAAGGTCTCCCCGATATTAAAGAAAAAGTGGCTGCCGCTTTCCGTAACGATATTATCCCAATTCTATGTGTCGGTGAAACTAAACAAGAAAAACTAGACGGTGAAAGCATGCAGGTGTTGCATGATCAAATTAATTCAGCCTTAGCCAACATCACATCAGATAATATTAAAGATCTAGTTATTGCTTATGAACCAGTTTGGGCCTTAAGTAATGGAACCGACTATTTACACCACGAAATACCTAAACCCGACGATATTATTAATTCCATAGCAGCTATTAGGAAAAATATTGGACACTTGTACGGTGAAAAAGCGGCATCTACTGTCCGGGTACTTTACGGTGGCAGTACTAACGCCTCAACAGCTTACTCACTGATGGCACTAGAAGGCATTAACGGACTACTAGTCGGTGGTGCTAGCTTAAATTACCTGGAATTTAGTGGAATTGTTGACGCCGCAGATCGTCTGCAATCCGACAAAAGAAGGTTAGGAAATGACAATTGACGCCAATAAAGGCGAAAAAACTAAAAAAATATTTGACATCGCAAAACCAGGTAAAACCGTTGCTGAAGCTAGCGGCCGTCCAGTAATTGTCGGCCACAAAAATATGCTTAAAGAAGACCCGATGGTCATAAAAAGAGGTATCCTAGCTACCGATATAATGAGCCACGATAGTGAAGATCGCCCATCTGGTAGTCCAGCTGATGCCGAAGCCGGTGTGCCTATAAAGCCTGCTAAAGAACCTTCGCTGGCGACTATTAAAATTGAACCATTAAGTGACCCGGAAAATCTAAAACCACAGCCTAAAACTGACCACCTGCCGGAAACTGAAGTAAAAGCTCAGTCTGAAACTAGTAATATCTCCGAGTCTGCCGGCGTCAAAGCTGTGGCCGAACAAACCGAGCAGCAAAAAAACCATGATAAGACCGCCCAAGAGTCAACCGCCAAACAACAAACCATTGAAAAACTAATTGCCGAAAAACAGTATTTTGTACCGATAAGTGGTAAATCTGGCAAGAAATCTTTAAGTATATTGTTAGTTGTAATAGTGTTAGCCGTAGTTATAGGTATACTACTATTCATAATGATGTCTTAAGAGCTATCAAGCACTTAGCTTGCTCTGTTAAAATGTGATGGTGACAAATAGCTTATTGGACGGTCTTAACAGCGAACAAAATCGGGCTGTTCAAACTACTGAAGGGCCTTTATTAATATTGGCCGGTGCTGGCAGCGGTAAAACTAAGGCCTTAACGCACCGCATTGCCCATATTATAGAAACGGGCTTGGCCAGTCCACCCAATATTTTAGCAGTAACATTTACCAATAAAGCTGCTGGTGAAATGCGCGAACGGGTGGCGAAGCTACTAGGTCAAAATTCTCAAAACCGAGCCTTTATGCCATTTCTTGGAACTTTTCACAGTATTTGTGTACGGATTTTACGCCAAGATGGGGAATACGCTGCTATTCCTAGAACATTTATAATATATGATGAACAAGATAGACTATCGACTGTTAAACAAGTTAGTAAGCAGCTGCATATTGACGAAAAAGCCTTTCCACCGCGCCTACTTAGTGGGCTGATTAGCAGTGCTAAAAATGAAATGATTACACCAGAACGTTACACTGGTTTAGCCAACTCACCGGCAGAACATACTGCCGCCCAAGTTTTTCCGCACTATGAAAAGTTGCTTAAAGAAAATTCAGCATTAGACTTTGACGACTTAATAGCTAAAACAGTCCAACTACTAAAAAACCACCAAGAGGTAAGACAGAAATGGCAGACTCAGTTTAAATACATCATGATTGACGAATACCAAGATACAAATACTGCCCAGTACCAGCTAATTAAATTATTGACCAGTAACGACAAAAATATCGCAGTCGTAGGTGATGATTGGCAATCGATCTTTCGGTTCAGAGGTGCAGATTTTAGAAATATTTTAAATTTTGAAAAAGATTATCCGGACGCTATCGTCATAAAATTAGAACAAAACTACCGCTCTACCAAGCACATACTGGATGCTGCCCAAGCCGTAATTACTAAAAATGCCCAGCGCTCCGATAAAAAGCTATGGACCAAAGCCGGAGATGGTTTACCAGTTCAAGTACTTCAAGTTCAATCAGAACGAGCTGAAGGCGAATCAATTGTCAGGCGCATCCAAATGTCCGTTGACATCGGTTCATGGTCCTATAAAGACTTTGCCGTTTTATATCGGACCAATGCCCAAAGCCGGGCGCTTGAAGAATCATTTGTGCGCTACGGTATACCTTATCACATTGTTGGTGGAGTGCGCTTCTATGAACGTAAGGAAATTAAGGACATAATGGCCTACCTTCGACTTATTTATCAGCCAAATGACCGGATAAGTTTTGAACGGATTGTTAATGTACCAACCCGCGGTATCGGCAGGAAATCTTTGCAAAACTTTTTAGCTTGGCAATTTATGACTGGACTAAGTTTAGACCAAGCTCTAGAATCAGCCAGTGAATGTCCAGAATTAACTACTAAAGCTAATGCGGCCCTAGAAAACTTAACTGAAATTTTAAACAGTATGCGCGAAGTGATGATTGAAGCGCCCGTGCCGGCTTTAGTTGATGCACTTATTCGACGACTTAATTACATGGATTACCTTGATGATGGCACACCGCAAGCCGAAAGCCGCCAGGAAAACGTCCGCGAACTTATTAGCGTAGCTAGGGAATATCAGGATCAGGGCTTGGCTGGATTTTTAGAAGAAGTTTCCTTAGTTAGTGATTTAGATAACGTCGAGTTTGGCAGTGACGTTGTGACATTAATGACTCTGCATGCTGCTAAGGGACTAGAGTTTCCAGTAGTATTTATGACCGGTATGGAAGAAACAATATTTCCTCATTCACGGTCACTTTACGACCAATCGGAAATGGAAGAGGAACGCCGGCTATGTTATGTCGGAATGACCAGGGCCAAACAAGAGCTTTACCTAATATCGGCGGCCTCCAGAATGATCTACGGCGGTTTACAACACAACCCGCCTAGCCGTTTTTTATCTGACTTTGAACCACAACATGCTACCGAGTCAGTGTTATCAGATAATTTTCAAACCAGTACTATCGATTCCAATGAACTGCGTTACATACCGGAACTGGAAACCGGTGATGGTGTCCGTCACAGTTTATTTGGAATTGGCACAGTACTAGACATTAGCGGTGAAGAAGTTACTATTCAATTCAATGACCGTGTCATTAAAAAACTAAACTTGACCTTTGCGCCACTTGAAAAAGTTTAGTATTTAAATTATGTCTAAAGCCAGAAAAAGATTTAACTTAAAAAAATTATCACCCCGATACGTTTTTTCAAAACGCCGACGCTTAATACATTTAAAAAATCATCCACTAGTTGTACCGGTGGTAACTTTAATTGTCCTACTAGCTATAACCGGTGTCGGTTATGTTGCTCTTGGCAGCCAAACAGTTGGTGCTGGCGATTCACATGTCGTAATCTTGAGCGACAATCAAAAGAAACAAATCGTTCCAACACGGGCTACAACCGTAACTGACCTTTTAAATCGCTTACACATTAAATTAAACCAAGGCGATGTAATTGAGCCAGACCCGTCTTCAGCAATCGTAGAAGATAACTTTCGAGTTAACGTCTATCGGGCCCAGCCGGTAACAATTGTCGATGGCGGTCATAGAAGTTTTAGCTTTAGTGCCGCCACTACTGCTCGTAGTATAGCCGCTCAGGCTGGTGTAACCGTCTATGCTGAAGATAATCTGCAAATTCAAATTCCTGATAAAATTCTACATTCTTCCAGTATTGGTCGGGAAATTGTTATCGATCGGGCCATACCAGCTTATCTTAATCTATACGGTACGCCTGTGGCGGTACGCACCCACGCAAAAACTGTCGCTGAACTGCTAAGCGAAAAAAAGGTTAAAATCGCTAAAAGCGATACCGTCCAACCAGCCGTTACAACACCAATTACAGCTGGAATTTCGATAGTCGTTTCACGTCAAGGCACACAAATAATAAGCGTCACTGAAGTTATCCCAACACCGATCCAGATAGTTGAAGACCCAACGCTTTCCTTTGGTGCTACGGCTATACGACAGCAAGGTTCACCAGGTAAAAAATTAGTTACTTACCAACTTAACATTAAAAACGGCAAGGAAGAATCGCGCCAAGAAATCCAAGAAATTATTGCCCAGCAACCAGTTCCGGAAATTATCGCCCGTGGTAAAGCCGTCTATATACCAGAGGATAAATCAGTAGTTATGGCTGCCGCTGGTATATCTTCTTCGGACTATCCTTACGTAAACTATATTGTCAGTCATGAATCTGGTTGGTGTCCGACTAAACTTCAAGGGGCTTACGGTTCCTGCCCAGGCTTTGCACCAAGTTATATTCCAGCAGACCGTGGCTATGGTTTAGGCCAAGCTACACCGGGAAGTAAGATGTCAGCCTTTGGTAGTGACTGGCAAACCAGTTCAGTTACCCAGTTAAAGTGGGCGACTAGTTATGCTGATTCCCGATTTGGTAGTTGGTCTGCTGCCTATAACTACTGGCTGGCCCATCACAATTGGTAATGCCGGATCAAATGCCGGGGCTGTTAAAATAGGACTATGACATATAGGTTTGACGGCTATAACTGGTTAGTACGCTTAGAAAAAGGTGAACTGTTAATAAAGCAGCTAGAAACTATAGTTAAACAACAAAAAATTGGTGGAGCCTGGATTAGTGGCTTGGGTGCTTGTATGTGGGCAGAGATTGGTTCATACGACTTAACTAAAAAACTCTATAACTGGAAAAAGTTGGATGAACCCTTAGAAATTATAGGTTTACAAGGTAACATTGCTTGGACAGCTGACCAGCCAATTTTACATATTCATGGCAGCTTTTCTAACGACCAAATGCAGGCTTTTGGGGGCCATGTTAAAGAACTGGAAGTAGCTGGCACCTGCGAAATTTTACTGCATCGTTGGTATGGAGAGGCTTTAAAACGTTCCCAAGACCCTACCACTGGTCTAAACTTACTAAATTTATGAAACCTGAATTCATGGCTAAAAAACAATTTGGCCAGCACTGGCTTAAAGATAAATCCGTCCTTCAGTCGATAGTTGACGCGGCAGATCTTAAACCAACCGATACTGTTTTAGAAATTGGACCCGGAACTGGTAACTTAACACAGTTAATTTTAAGCTGTGGAGCAAAACTACTTGCTCTAGAGTTCGATAAGACATTAATCCCTGATCTAGAAAATCGCTTTGGTCATGAAGCTTCAATTGAGCATGGCGATATCCGCCAGTTTAATCTAACGCGTCTTCCGGCTGGTTATAAAATCGTGTCCAACATCCCATATTATTTAACGGCTAATTTACTTAGACTATTAACCGAAACCGTCAATAAACCAGCTATAGCGGTCCTATTAATCCAAAAAGAAGTGGCCCAGCGGGTAGCGGCTAGTCCTGGTCAGATGAGTGTAATAAGTGTTGCCGTTGGGCTATATTACCAGGTTTCACTCGGACAATTAGTTCCGGCCAAGTTATTTGAGCCGTCGCCCAAAGTTGATTCACAAGTTTTAATAATCAAGGCTAGAAAAAAGCCACTGTTCGTGAATATTGATGAACGCCGTTATTTAAGTATTGCTAAAGCTGGTTTTAGCAATAAACGAAAGACCTTATTAAATGCCCTAAGCGGTGGCCTGCGACTATCTAAAGAGCCGGTCAGTCAGTGGCTGCAGATTGCTAATATTTCACCTCAATCTAGAGCTCAAGAGCTGTCGATGAACGATTGGCACAAATTATATCTAAATCAACCGTAGAAGTTTTCAACTCAACCCCTGTAATAAAACCACATTAATGATAATACTTGACTTGTTAAGTATTATAAGTATAAACTTTTAATATATGCACGGGGTGTTTTAATGAAACCATCAAACAATATCGGCTATTTACTAAACCACATTTCGTTTATGTTAATGCGCCAGTCAGATCAAGTTCTCCTAGAACAATTGGGTCTGGGATTTTCCCAATTTAAAATCATGATGGTACTTAGATGGAACCCGTCTATTCAGCAAAAACAAATAGCTGACAGACTCGGCCAAACAGAAGCCAGCATTAGTCGCCAAATTAAACTACTTTTTGATAAAGAATATTTAACCACCCGTATCAGTCCTAAAAATAAACGTGAACATATCACGACTTTAACGACAAAAGGTGAAAAATTGACTGAAAAAGCTATGCAGATACTTAATAATTATCATGCACCAACTTTTGATACATTAACGCCTAAACAGCAACAGTCCCTAAAGGAAATATTAAACATAATGCATGACAGCATTTGCCTAGATAGGCAAAGTGGCTTTCATCATTCATGAAATAAGTAGGAGTTAAACCAATGGCGATTTTTAGTAAGATAGATCAAGAAAGAGCACTACCAGTAGTCTTAATGACTATCTTTATAGATGTACTTGGTGTCGGTGTACTAATACCGATTATTCCACAGCTACTAGCTAATCCCCGGTCTTCATTTTATTTGCTACCAGCCGGTTGGACATTTAAAGGCGGGCTAATACTACTAGGCTGGCTAGTTGCCATTTATCCATTGATGCAGTTTCTAGCAACACCTATTTTAGGACAATTATCTGATCGCTTTGGGCGTAAACCAATACTTGGATTTAGCATTTTTGGTACTGCCATTGGCTATGTTTTATTTGCTATCGGAATTATAGAACGTAATATTCCGTTGCTATTTTTTGCCCGGGCCTTAGACGGTATAACTGGTGGCAACTTAAGTGTAGCCCAAGCCGTAATCGCTGATGTTACACCGCCTAAAGATAGGACTAAACGTTTTGCTCTAATAGGTGCCGCATTTGGCACCGGCTTTGTGCTAGGACCGTATTTGGGCGCCAAGCTGGGTAGCTCTGGCATTAGTGTTTTTGGTTTGTTTCACACCCCACATTGGTTTAACCCAGCTACGCCATTTTGGTTTACAGCCATATTAAGTACCATTAATTTGGGATTAATTATTACTCTGTTACCAGAAACAAACTTAGTACTTCGGCACGTTAAAATTAAACTTACAAAATCTGTCCACAATATCATTACGGCGGCTAGTTACCCTGGACTTAGGGTTATTTTCCCTTCAGTATTTTTGTTTTGGGGCGGTTTTGCCTTCTTTCAGACTTTCTTTCAAGTTTTGCTAATTAATAAGCTTCACTTCACCCAAAACAACGTTGGTGACTTCTTTGCTTACATAGGTATTTGGATTGCCTTTGTGCAAGCAGTTCTTACACCGCTACTTGCTAAAAAACTTAAACCTTTCCAAGTACTTAGGTTTAGTTTTATTGGCTCCGGTATAACCCTGTTTCTGTTTCTTATGGCAACAAAAACCACCGATTTACTTTGGATAACCCCAATATTTGCCTTGTTCCTAGGAAATTCAATTGCTAATACTATTTCTCTAGTTAGCATTAGTGCTGATTCTAATATTCAGGGAGAAGTGCTGGGTATTAATGCTTCAGTTCAATCACTAGCTCAAGCCGTACCGGCAGCTTTAAGCGGATACCTGGCAACGATAGGAATAAGTACCCCGATTCTAGTTGGCGGTTTTACGACTCTAGCTGGTGGAATACTATTCCTATTAATTTACCGGGCTCCAGCCCATTTACTACACCAAAATTGGGGCGAAGGTGCACCACCTGCTAGTCATTAGAAGCACTCACCAGTTAAACTCGGCCGGCTTGTACTTGCACTAATATACCGGTAATGGCATCTATCGCTAGTGATGGTTCATCGATAATGTACCAATTAGTTGATGACTTATTTTCTGCCTGGGCAGTAGCTCGCAGTTCAGCGGCCGGATTAATACAAATGGCATGCGACATGGCGCTCAGCCATTTAATATCTATATTTGAATCACCAAAACCGACAGAGACTTCAGTTTCTGGGCGGACTTTCAATAGTGAAGCTATTACTTGAAGTCTTTCGTTACTTGTTGCTAAGCTTCTTAATAATCTGCCACTAAACAGTCCATCCACTACTTCAAACTGGCTACCATAGCACTTGGATGTACCAAAGCGATTACCTACAGCATCAACTACAAATTGCGGTTCACCGGTAATAAAGGCTAAGTCATGGGTAGCAGCCATCATATCTACAACCGGCTCAGTAAAACCATAAAATTTATCGGTTTTTTTAATATAAGCCTCAGTCGAATTCTTTATATCCATAAAAGGTACTCCTTCAAGTACCTTGGCATAGCCAGTCAATAGTTTCCTGGTGACACTTTCGTGCTTATCTTCTGCTTGGCGATAACCTTCAACAGTTAAATCAGTTACTTCTAACATCTGCAGTGCATGTGCTGGCAGCGAGCCATCATCAATCTGGGCAGCTACGTAATCGTAGATTGATAAACCGTCATACCAGGTATCATCAACATCACTAGCAACTAAGGGTAATAAGTTTTCAGACATAATTTCTTATATATTAATCCTTAGTTTAACAATTTATCTATAATATATTTAACTTACACGGAAAGTAGCATCACGATAAGTTTTCAGATAATGTCCTAAAATTATATAATTCCCAAGAATCCTGATAATTTATAAACTTAGAAATGCTACAACGCAAAAGGTGGTATAGAATTTGAAAAATCTTAGCAATAGCACTCAGATCCGGCTATTTTTATTTATCTTGCTTGTTATAGCTGTAGTTATTACCGGAGTTTTATATATGAATCAAGCAAAAAATTCTGGTCAATCTCAACCTTATGTGGCTACTAACTCTTCACGAACAAGTCAGGCCACATCGCCGTCTTCAGCGCTCACCGCTACAGAAAATCCCAATTCGCAGTGTCATGTAGCCAGCAGTAATTTGCCAGATCCAAACTGCACGCCAGGCGAGGCTGACCCAAATGTAACCCAAGCTAACATTAACCAGACCATTTGCGTACGCGGTTATACAAAAACAGTACGTCCCCCTACTAATATTACCAGCACACTTAAAAAAGTTAGTATGCAACAGTACGGCTTTATTGATAGCTCCAGTAATTATGAATATGACCATTTAATTAGTTTGGAATTAGGTGGATCGCCTCAAGATACTAGAAATTTATGGCCCGAACCTGGTGCTAGCCCTAACCCTAAGGATAAAGTGGAGAATAAACTGCATTCCCTAGTCTGTTCTGGGGCAATTCAACTGACGGAAGCCCAACGACGTATTGCTACTAATTGGACTACGGCTTTAGCCGGTTATTAATCACTAGACAACTACACTGGGATGAATATATTTACTACTAAGGTTTAGGGGGAGTGGAGCTGGTGAGTATTCCAAATTTAATTTATAATCGCATCCATGCGTATTTGTTCTACTTGTAACAAGGAATTTCAGCCTAGTAGTAATCACAAAAGCTGCCCCAGTTGTAGATATCATTCGAGCAAAACGGTTCTATGTTATTCATGTAAAATTAATTACCACTCACCGAAATATAAAAATTGTAGACATTGTACAAGCTTATTAAAACCAGAGTACGGAACTGGCAGTTATTTAAAGAATGGCTATGTTATGGTATTTCAAAAAGGGCATCCTCGTTCGCATGGTAGTAAAGGTAATTATGTATTTGAACATATTCTTATTATGGAAAAGTATTTAGGCAGATACTTAACAAAAGGAGAGTCAATTCACCACAAGAATGGAGTTAGATTTGATAATTCAATTAATAATTTGGAATTGTGGATAAAACCACAGCCAAGTGGTATAAGAGCAAAAGATGCTTTGATTTGGGCTAAAAAAATTATGGCTCAATACGAGCCAATAGAGAAAAAGTTATAGTAAATTTGGTGGAGCTGCCGGAGAACCGCCCTCCGGGTCCGCTAGTTTATCTTGGTTAGGCTTCTACAGGTATAGGTCATTTAACTGTAAGATACGTGGCCGGTAAATGACCAAAAAGTCATGTATCTTTGATCCAAAGTCTTAACAAATTTGTAGGATCAAGCAAATCTGAGCATCCAGATATATGACACGCGCTAGAATTATCTGGTGTCACGCTAGGCGTGGCTAAAGCAATTTAAGCTAAAGCTGTTGCAGTTACTGGAGTTAAGCTTTTTACAAAGTTATTAACTGAAGCAACTACGTTACGAAAAGATTTTGCACTTATTCGTGGTTTGCCTATATCGCTGACAAGCGACCTGCATCCATAACCGATAAAGACCAACGTCGAGCTTAAAATTCAGCCCCGTAACCTATATTATAACAACTTATGTCTAGAATTACTAGTTAATTTAGATGCAAATATGCATGCTAATATTAGCTAATGCTTAGACGTAAAAATAAGGTATTCAAAACAGAGTTAATGATAGCTATTATTACGATAGCAGTTGTAGCTACTGTTACTGAATCTATTTATTTAGCAAACGGCTTTAATAAAAAGTCTGGTCTTAATACTATTCAGTGCAACGGTAACCATGAAACTCATAAAGTTATTATCCAAAACGATAAGGTTAAATCAGGTAATACTATCGGTTCACTTTGCGATAGCCTCATGATTATTAACCTCGATGGTAAGGCCAGGCTAGTAGCTTTTGGACTACATGAAGACCATCAAGCTTACGATGGAGTGACCGAACGTCTATTAACCAAGGGACAAAGTCTAAGTGTTACTCTAGTCCAGGTTGGTAATTTTAGTTTCCATGATCATACCGAAGATCAAGTCCAAGGTACTTTTAGCGTAGTTAATCAATAATACCGAAGTAACACCCTAGTATATGTTAGACATCTTATAGTTCGTTAGATCAAGGTTTGATTTAGTAAGTATACTAAATAGATAAGGAGCTAATGTGGCAGCAGGTGATCAGGTAAGACAAACCGCACAACAAGCACGGACACAGGCCCGGCAGCACCGAGATCAGGCAGCTAATATGCATAAAAATGCGACTGATCTAGAAAAGGTAGCCAACCAGCTAGAAGCTGAAGCTTCAAATTTAGAACGTCGAGCTAAAGATGCTGATTTGGCTGAAAGACGTGCTCAACAGACCATCGGCGAACTCCGCAATAAACAGTAAAGTCATATTGTCAGCAATATTTCGGTTATGACTGATATTATATATTTATGCGAAAACAACTGAGGCTAGTACTTATAATTAGTATACTTGCCTCATTTGTAGCTTTCTTAGACGGTTCAGTTGTAAATGTTGCCTTACCGGCCATTTCCAAGCAATTAGGTGGTGGTTTAGCTGCCCAACAATGGATTGTTGATGCCTATTTGTTAACCCTGGGCTCCTTTATTTTAATTGCCGGGTCACTGAGTGATATATTTGGTCGTAAAAAAGTACTTTCAACCGGATTAATTGGATTTTTAATAGCGTCAGTGTTATGTGCTATTGCACCAAATACTGTATTTTTAATTGTTGCCAGAGCCCTCCAAGGTCTGGCCGGAGCATTATTAGTACCTAGCTCGCTAGCTATTATAATCTCTTCCTATAAAGGTGAGAGTCAAGGCAAAGCTATAGGAACTTGGACAGCTTGGACCGGAATATCTTTTATAATCGGTCCATTAATTGGTGGATTTTTAGTCGATGCCGCCGGCTGGCGCTGGGTCTTTGGTATAAATGTAATACCAATTGTAATTACCCTTGGTTTATTAAAATTGCTTAAGCTGCCGGAAAAGTTACCACCAGACGCCCACGTCGATATTATCGGAGCATTACTTTGCGCTATCGGACTAGGCGGTCCAGTATACAGTTTCATTGAACAGCCTCGCTACGGTTGGCAAAGCCCAATGGTCTTTATACCATTAATCTTCGGATTTATCGCTTTGATTGGCTTTATCGTTTATGAGAAAAATATCAAAAATCCAATGTTACCACTGGAATTATTTAAAGTCAGGAATTTCAGTGTTGGCAACATAGCTACGGTTGCCATATACGCCGGACTATCAGTAGCTACATTTTTACTAATAATTTTTGTCCAGTCAGTTGGTAAATATTCGGCCTTTCGAGCCGGATTAACCTTTTTGCCGGTAACATTTATCATGTTCTTGCTTTCACCCAGATTTGGTGGTTTGTCAGCTAAATTTGGTCCGCGCTTTTTTATGGCGGTTGGCCCAATAGTTGGCGCTATTGGCTTTTTACTGATGATGCGAGTAAATCAACCAATATCCTATTGGACACAAATATTCCCAGCTATTATAGTTTTTGGACTTGGCTTAGCTATGACGGTGGCTCCGTTAACGAGTGCCATTCTAGGCGGTATTAAGCCTGAGCATGCAGGTATGGGCTCAGCTATTAATAACGCCGTGTCTAGAATAGCTGGTCTTATCGCCATTGCCTTTATTGGTCTTATTATTGGAGCCGATGCCTTTACCACTAGTTCGGTGGCTCATGGTGTAAACGCTTTTCACAAGGGCGTTATCTCGATGGCTGTATTGTTATTAATTGGCGGCCTAGTTTCAGCAATCGGTATAACAAATAAAAAACGACAACTTACCAAAGCTACATTGCAAAACTAGCCTTGTTTTATACAAGTCCAAGTGGTTTGCCAGTTACGAAATTCTTTAACTGGGTTACCAACAACGCAGTGTACTGAGTCATGGCCAAAGGCCAGGGTAATTATACCAATACTTAAAACGGCTACTATTGTCAACGGCCAGTTACGGCGTACATCTGTAATATTTTTCCAAAAAGCCCGTTTCTTATTGGATAGCAAGTATATAAAGGCAGCGGTTGTAACTATTAAAGCAATTGCCGGCATAATAATTAGCCATATAGCAAGTACTTGAGGTTCCCAAAACCAACTATTATATAAAGAATTAGCAGTTACTGAATTGATTGCTATCAAGCAAAAGAATGGTAATAAGAGAAGTGCACTGAATAGGCCAATTTGCTTAACATAACTAGACATTTCTTTAGTCATAATATTTCCAGTAAAAATTAATTGTTGTTTAACAATACTGATGGGCATATCAAATCCAACTGTCATCCAAATCTTAGTTTTTGAATTGCTTGGATCATCAATCATATCTGCCAAAGTTTGCAACATTTGGGTTTTATAACGTTTTTGGTAGGACATAGGATAAAGATTTAAGAACTTAGAGTAATACGGAAATCGCTTAGCTAATTTAGCCATAACTTTAACCCGACACTTTCTAAAGCAATTCGGCGTTGATCAGCTAGTTTTAGAGCGTTCCTATAGTATTTAATTTCGGCACCTAAACGATCCCAACCTTTCTTAGTCAAGCGGTAATAGCGTCGACGCTTATCTTCAAATGGCATTTCTTCAATCAAACCATCTTCGTTGAGTTGTTTTATAGCTCCATAGAGGGCACCTGGACCGATTTTTATAACACCTCGAGAATCCTGTTCAATCTGTTGCATCAGCTCATACCCATGACGTGGTTTTAAGCTCAAAGCTAACATTATATTAAAAGACACTTGGGGTAAAAGATTATCTGCGTGTCCATTCATAGACTTAAGTATATCTAATGACGATATATCGTCAAGCGTAATAGTATATTTGTTTATATTAATAATGAAATTATAAAAACTAGTTTATATAAATAATATATAAATATACACATTTTTCTCAGTTTCGCTTGACCCATAGACTAGCTAGCCATAAGCTGTGAGAAGTATGTTAGAAACAGCCAGAGATTTATTAAATAAAGCCAAGTACATTATGATACCGCGGCGTTCCGATTTGTCACGCGAGCAGGTACATAAGGCTCGTGAATATATTGCTAGCTATTGGACTAAGTTAGAGCGCTATCATCCAAAAGATGATGATACCTTGTTGGGTTTGCCTAAACCTTATTTAGTGCCAGCTTACGAGGAAGGTCACCCCTTTGATTTTAATGAGATGTATTACTGGGACAGTTATTTTATGGTACAGGGGATGTTGGATGACCATCATAAAGAACTAGTAATGGGTATTTTAGAGAATCTGCTTTATATGCAGAATCGTTTTAATATTATCCCTAATGCCTCGCGCACTTACTTAATGGGTCGTTCCCAACCTCCAGTACTAACATCTTTTATTTTTGATGTTTATGACGCCTATGATCCTGGCAAACAATGGCTAAAAAAAGCTATCAAACAAGCCAAAAATGAATACCAAATCGTATGGAAGGGAACTACAAAACCCAATGACCGGCAGGTCTATCACCAACTATCACGCTACTATGACATCAATTACATCCATGATTTAGCTGAGACCGAAAGTGGCTGGGATATGACACCGCGCTTTAATCGCAAAGCTCTAAATTACTTGCCGGTTGATCTTAACTCTTTACTTTATAAGTATGAAATGGACTTTGCCAGATCGGCTCAAATATTAGGTGATAAAAAAGAAGCGAAAGAATGGGAGAAAGAAGCTCATAAGCGTAGATTCGTGATAGATAAATTGATGTGGAGTAATGCCCGAGGCCTCTATTATGACTATAACTACTTTAAAGAAAGACGCGGTACAGTTAGTTCGCTGGCATCTTATTATCCAATGTGGGCAGGGCTCGCCAGTGACAAACACGCCAGGCAGTTGGTTAAAAACTTACGCAAATTCGAACAAAAAGGTGGGCTTAGTACAACTGATCAACAACTCGGCCAGCTGGTTCCCGGGGCAACCCCTACGCAATGGGCTTATCCCAATGGCTGGGCACCACTTCACCTAATAATCGTACAAGGTTTAAAACGCTATGGTTATGAATTTGAAGCTCGTCGAATTGCCATGAAATGGCTTAAAACTAACCTAGATTGGTTTGAGAAAAACGGTGTATTTATAGAAAAATATAATGTTGTACAACCAACTAAACCTCCAGCAAAAGGCTTATATCCTAGCCAGACTGGCTTTGGCTGGACTAATGCTATATTCGAAAGACTTTGCCAAGAATACATAGATCAGTAAAACAAATTAGTGTTCAAATGTTTCTACAACGATGACTTTCAATGTTGTAGCTTCTACCTTGCCAACTTGTGAATATTGTTTGCTACAATATAATTAATCACTGGAGAATTTAATGGTAGGTGAAGCAGACTATCAGCAACCTGAGCCCAGAGTAATTGTTTCAGATGGCACAATCGCTACTTTAGACAGACTTATAGAAGATCCCGCATTCTATGTTAATTGTATATATGATGGAATGATCGCTGACGCTATTTTTGTTACCCCAGAAGGAACGGATATAAAACCAGATGTTCGAGTGGCGCCTTTGTGTGCACGACATATTGGCAAGGAGACGCAGAGTCCTATGATTCCTATCGTCGACATGACTAATGGCTTTTGGAGTCAGTATTTTGGCTATACTCAGCTGATGCAAAGAGATAAGCTAGAAGGTTATCAAGAATTGCTAGCAGCTGAGTTGAGTGACGAAGAATATGCCGAGTATTTTCCACCGGATCCGGAAAACCAACCGAGGCGTTGGCAAAAAATTATAGGTCACATTATTAAATCACACGATGATTAGATTTGAGCCTGGATTGGAACTTGCACCTGAACAAAGGTTAGTTTTAGCACTTGATACACCCGATATTTCAATTGCTGATGAAACGGCAAGATTAGCAAAAAAAGCCGGAGCCGTTTTAGTTAAAGTTGGACTTGAACTTTTAACCAGTCCGAACCTTAGTCTTAGAATGTGTTCAGAGATGGTTGCCGACAATGACTTAGAGTGGGTGGCCGATCCTAAACTATATGCCACTTTAAAAACCATGCCTGTCGCCGTTAAAAACTATTTAGAACTTTTGCATCCACCAAGTGGCATTACAATCTCAACACACTCCGGATTAGATTCACTTAGTTGGGCACAACAAAAACTAGCTGAAAAAGGCATCATGATATTTGGAGTGGCCCATTTATCAACGATCGACGATTCAGAAACTTTGCGTTACGAAAGAACCTCGTCCAAGTCTTACATACGAAATCAGGCTAATAAAGTCATTGATGCCGGTGTTAAAGGCATGGTATGTTCCGGCGAAGAAGTTTACGATGTCAAAAAGTTAGGTTTATTCACTTTAGTCGTAGGCACGCGGTCGCAGGGTGTCACGATTAATGGTGATGATCAAAAGCGGATAACAACTCGCTACGAAGCAATTAGTAATGACGCCGATTTATTAGAAATCGGCCGTGAGGTAACAAATAAGCAATCTCAAACAGAAAAACTAGAAGCTTTAAAACTAGCTGCCGATGAAGTAAGAAGAGGCTTAGATAGATGAACGCTATTGAGTCTTTTCGAAATGAGCTAATGGCCACTCCAGACTTTATAGATCCAAGGGGTAAACAACATCACGAATTTGTTAGCGGTAAACATGGTCGTAAGATGGACTTTAGTGTTGTCAAAAAAGGGACTGAGCTTTACCAAAAGTGGTTAGACATCAATAAACAAAGAATCCTATACCGTCACCCCAATAGATTAGGATTAATTATTTTAGGTGTAGCCAACGGTACTACCGACTTTGCTTTTGACTTGGCAAAGTCAGTAAGTACAAACTATCAAGAAGTATTTGGATTACGATCCGAAAAATTACCAGATAAGCAAGTACGACTAACTCAACCTGCCAGGTGGGTGATTAGTGATTTAAGTCGCAATAAGTTTATCAAGACCGTAATCATTGAAGACGTTGGTACTACTGGCACTACTGCTGGCAAAGTGGCTCAGCAATGTTTGGAAGCAGGAGCGGAGCATAGCGAAGTAATAGTTACCTGGCAACGCACACAATCTTTGGGCTATTTAGATGAAAATAAGATCCCCTATTCTTCTATAATTACTGAAGTAATTCCGACACTAAGTCCAGAACTCTGTGAGCGAGAAGGCGATTGCGCAAGAGGGGTTACGCTTAAACCTCATGGTGAATAATTGACAAACTAACGGGAATATTTAATGGTTAAACAAAGCGCCGGTATATTGGTTTATAGACATCGTAACGGATCTATTGAAGTCCTGCTTGCACATCCTGGTGGTCCATTTTGGGCTAAAAAAGATCAAAATGCCTGGGGACTAATCAAAGGCGAATATATTGATGGTGAAGAGCCGTTTTTAGCTGCCAAACGGGAATTTAAAGAAGAAGTCGGCAAAGATGTCCCACCTGGAAAATATATAAATCTAGGTACGGTTAAAATCCCCAGTAAAGTAATCTATGGTTGGGCAGTTGATGCCGAGTTTGATACCGCAAACCTCAAAAGTAATTTAATAACAATTGACTGTCCGCCTCGGTCTGGCAGGCAAATTCAAATTCCGGAAGTAGATAAAGTCAAATGGTTTGAAATTACTAAAGCCATACCTAAAATGCATAAAGGCCAAGAAAAGTTTTTAGAGCGCTTAGCGGAGCAGCTTAATTACAAATTGGAACCACCTGAACAACCCTCGCTATTTTAGCCTCTAACAGATATAATGTAGTTATGAACGCAGACCTCAAATCAGTCACGATGCCAATGATGCCCTAGTGGGCTATTCTTATTTGATTTTAAAACTATTAACCTTAGACTAGAACGAGACAGTAATGAACTACTACGTAACAACTTCTATTCCGTATGTAAACGGTGAACCACATATCGGCTTTGGTATGGAGTTAGTCCAGGCTGATGTACTAGCTAGACTGGCCCGCAAACAAGGTAAACCAGTGATTTTTAGCACTGGCACCGATGAGCATGGTACTAAAGTGGCTGAAAAAGCTACTGAGTTGAAACTTGCCCCGAAACAACTAGCCGATCAAATGAGCCAACAATTTCGAGATCTATCCAAGTTATTAAATATCAGTAACGATCGATTTATTCGGACCACTGATCAAGGCCATGAACAACGGGCTCAAATTATCTGGAAAAACTTAGCAGCCGATATTTATAAAGGTAAGTACGTCGGACTTTACTGCAGTGGTTGTGAAGCTTTTGTAACTGAGGCGGTTGCCAAAGAAAATAAAGGTATTTGCCCGATTCACAATAAACCTTACGAAAGTCTTGAAGAAGAAAACTACTTTTTCAAACTTAGTAAATACGGTCCACAGATTAAACAAGCCATAGATGACGCCGTAATGCAGATTTTCCCTGAAACTAAAAAACATGAAATCGAGCAGTTAATTACCACTGGCCTGGAAGATATCAGCATTAGCCGACCTAAAGATAAAATTTCCTGGGGTATTCCGGTACCTGGTGATGACAGCCAAGTCATGTACGTCTGGTTTGAAGCTTTAATGAACTACATTACAGTGCTTGGTTACCCAGAACACGAAGACTTTACAAAATTCTGGCCAGCCAATGTCCAAGTTATCGGCAAAGATATTTTACGCTTTCATGCGGCTATTTGGCCTGGCATGCTGCTGGGGTTGGGCCTGGCTTTGCCAAAAACAATTTACGTGCACGGCTTTATTACGGTGTCTAATCAAAAAATCAGTAAAAGTCTGGGAAATGTTATACACCCTAAAGAAATTATTGAAAAATACAGTGTCGACACTTTCCGCTACTTCTTTTTGCGCCATATACCTAGCTATGAGGACGGTGACTTTAGCTGGGAAAAACTTGAGTCAGCCTATAATAGTGAACTAGCTGATGAGCTTGGGAACACTGTCCAGCGTACCGCTGCTATGATCAACAAGTATCAGGAAGGCATGATTGGTCAAATTCCTCCGGCTGAACACGATAGTGCCCAGTATTGGGAAGCTGTTGAAAAATGCCGATTCGATCGAGCTTTAGACGAAATTTGGCATCAAATCAGAGGCTTGAATCAATACATTGACGAAGAAAAACCCTGGCAACTAGCCAAAGCCAAGGACACTGAACATCTTAAAGAAGTGCTGTCTTATTTAACCGGTGCATTACTTGAAATTGCTGATCTTCTAGAACCATTCCTACCTCACACTGCCCAGCAAATTCAATACATCTTTAGAGATGGTATTATCAGACAAACCCAAACTACCTTATTCCCCAAGCATCAATCTACCTCACCAAAATGATTGAACTGGTAGATACTCACTGCCATATTCACTTTGCAGACTATGGACTTGATCCCGAACAGGCCGTAGCTGATGCTGTCAATGACGGAGTAACTAGACTGATGTGCATCGGTTGTACATTGCCGGATAGTAAAACTGCCACCCAGTTTGCTAAAAACCATAAAAATATCTGGGCGACAATTGGTTTACACCCACATGAGGGCTCGGTTTATGTTCACGATCACCTTGCCCTGCAACAGTTCCATGAACTAGCTTCCCATCCCAAAGTGGTGGCTATAGGCGAAACCGGATTAGATTATCATTATATGCACTCCACTAAAGTTGATCAGGAAAAATTACTGAGATTCCAACTAGATATTGCTTTGGAACATAAATTACCGCTTATATTTCACGTCCGCAAGGCATTTAGTGATTTTTGGAAGATTTTTGACGAATATAATTCCTCTAAACAACCAATTAAAGGTGTAGTACATAGTTTTTCATCTTCTGCCAATGACTTGGAAGAAATCTTATCTAGAAACTTGTATGTCGGTGTAAATGGCATCGCCACCTTTGCTAAAAATCCGGATCAAATAGAAGCCTATAAACGTATTCCAACCGATAAACTACTGTTAGAGACTGACGCTCCCTTCTTGACCCCAGTGCCATTTCGTGGTAAAATTTGCCAGCCAAAGTACGTGCGGGTGGTGGCCGAATATTTAAGTAAATTAAGGGGTGAACCCTTAAAAAAACTGGCTACCCAAACTACTCAAAACGCGCTATTATTATTTGGCCTGGAGTAATACATGATTAATACACTTAAAGAGTCATTTGAAAACGTTGGAGACCTAGTGGGCTATCGAGTTAGCGAAGTAGCAAACGCACTCGATGGTGTTGCTCAAATTTGGATACGACCAGATTACCAGCCAAAGGTAACAGAAACCGTAATAACCATCGGCTCAAATGTTGTTGAAGGTAGCCTTACAGTCCCACAAATGTCGGCTGAAGAACCAACTATCGATCAAAAAATCGAAGAGACTAACCTGCCAAATGACGCTTTTGCCGAACAGGCTCAACTACTTCAAACTGCTCAACGCGATATCGCTCTAGCCCACCAGCAATATAAGATAATGACACCGCAGGTACCCAATGATAACTAAAATATTTAAGGGATTACTATCTCAGCGTCAGCAAGATCGCCAAGCTGAACTTTATCGAGATTTAATTCGGCACGAAGCTAAAATCGGTGGCCAATTATTCGGACCGGTGCCTAAAAACGCCCGCCGTGAGTTCTTTTGCCTAGATAAGCGCACTTGGGTATGGCACGAAGAATGGACCGATAAAAGTGGTAACTTGCAAGTTAGAACTACGCGTTATGACGTTCGCCCTGATGGCATTTTAAAAGCGCAGGACGGTCAGCCTTATAAACTAGCCACACCTCAAGAAGTAGATAACCTTTACCATGCCACTCAACTCTATGGCAAACGGGTTAAAGACGAACTTTACAGCCACGTCTAGACTTTAAAGTTTTAATCCATAAGTTATGAGTACGCCAAAAACAGTTTATTTGGATTATGCGGCAGCTACGCCGATCGATCCACAAGTTTTAGCGGCCATGCTACCTTATTTTAGTGATAAATTTTATAATCCCTCAGCTATTTACTTATCTGGGTTAGCCGTAGCTAAACAGTTAAATGCGGCTCGCTCCATTATCGCTGAATGTTTAGGATCTCGCCCCAGCGAGATTGTATTTACAGCTGGAGGAACCGAAGCTAATAATTTAGCGGTTCAAGGTGTCATGCAAACTCACCCAGATGGCAACTTAGTAATTAGTACTATCGAGCACGATTCAGTTATAAAACCAGCTCAACTATATCGCCATAAACGAATCAAAGTATCACCAGACGGATTAATTGATCTAAAAGATTTACAAAAAAAGATTGACGCTAAAACCGTACTGATTTCTGTTATGTACGCTAACAACGAAATTGGCACAATTGAGCCAATTCGCGAAATTAGTAAGCTAATAGACACAATTCGCAGACAAAGAATCCAAACAGGCAACGATAGACCGTTATATTTTCATACTGATGCCTGCCAAGCTGCCAATTACTTAGATCTGCACGTTAATCGATTAGGAGTAGATTTAATGACCGTTAACGGTGGCAAAATATATGGCCCAAAACAAAGTGCTGCCCTATTCATTAAAACTGGAGTTCAACTGAGGCCGCAGATACTAGGTGGCGGTCAAGAAAACGCTATTAGAAGTGGTACCGAAAACGTTGCTAGTGCGATAGGGCTATCTAAAGCCCTGAGCTTAGTCCAATCAAGCCGTAAATTAGAGTCAAATAGACTTAAAAAGTTACAACAACTGTTTACCGATTTGCTCAAAGAGGCAATCCCAGAAGCTAAAATTAACGGCTCAACGAAGCACCGCTTAGTCAATAACTTGCATCTAACCATACCTGGAGCAGATAACGAGCGTCTAATGATGAATCTCGACGAACATGGAGTTATCTGTGGTGTTGGTTCAGCTTGCAGTGCTTCAAGTGACGAATCGTCACATGTCTTAAAAGCTATTGGATTATCTGAAAAGGCGGCTCAAGCTTCTTTACGTTTTAGCCTTGGCAAAGGCACCAAAGACAGCGATATACGCCTAGCTGTAAGACATTTAAAAGACGCTATCTAACACTTTAGTAAACCAACCAAAAGCGCTATACTGAAACAGATTAAGCTCGAGCGGTAGCTGCTGACGTGGCGGGCTTTTTACAAAATAGCAAACTATTTCAAGGTGGGCATCAACTAAGTGCAACTCTGGGAATTAATCACAATCTTAATCATCATCGTGGGGGGTATGGCTACTGCTGTTATGTTGGTAATGGCGTCAGGTCGCAAACAAAAACTTGCCCGCCAAAATGACCAGGATAAGCTAGCCTTGCAAGATAATCTCAAACTAGCCGAGCAAGACGTTGAGCATATTTTTAATAATGAATTTAGGGAAGAGCTGCGTAACCGGGGACGCCTGCACTTTGAAAAAATCATCGGTGAAAATGCCATGTTTTTACAGCAAGATCTACGACTTACGACCTCTCAGCTCAATGAGTACATGAAGACTGAAATTTCGCGCACTCTAAAAGAAGAGTTTGCTAAATATGAGCAATCAATTATGGACGCCAAACAGCTGGCCATTGATTCGATTGCTAAAACCCAACAAGCTGTAGAAGAACAGAGGGAAATACTCAATAAACAACTAAAAGAACAAGTTGCCGCTGAAAAAGAACGTTTAATTAAAGCTTTTGAACAAAATATGGCTGAAATCATAAATCATTACGTTTTGGCAGCAGTCGGTGATCAAATAGATTTAGGTGATCAATTAGAATATATCCTAACTGATTTGGAAGCTAATAAGACGGCTATTATCGAGGACCTTACTCATGACTAGTAACCGTACAAATCTAAAACTGCCTAGTTCGGCAATAACAATTGTAGATTTCAGCCGGATGAATCGAGAACTCAGCGCTGTTGATGAATTTATGCTGCAAGCTGGTATTAGAACCAATCGCCAGTCCCTAAGCTTACCGCGATCCAGCCATAACCTGGAAGAGTTGGCTGGTTTAAACGGCTTTAACTTGCTTGTTCCGGAAGACCGCCAAGCCTTAAAAAACATATTAGACGATATTAAACGATCAGCTCCAGTCATTCATATTAGTTTTGCAGCCGATGCACCCGCTGGTTTTTTAATAAAGCTGGTGGATTGGATGCGGCGTGAAATTCACCCTTTATTAATCTTGCAAGTCGGCCGTCAACCCAGTATCGCAGTTGGCTGTATCGTCCGCACCAAAAGTAAATATTTTGATTTTAGTCTGCGTCAGCACATTAAAGACAGCCAACCATTACTAGTAGAGAAGATAAGACAAGGGAGCACATAAGAAGTGCCAGCCAACCAACATTTTAATCGCTTAGTAGCTGGAGGTAGTCCAGTTGGTGAAGTAATTAGCGTCGACCGTTTTTTAGTACAGGTCAGGGGTTTACAACCAGTCACTGTCCATAGTCTGGTAATGTTTGAGGACGGCAGTAAAGGCTTTGTACATCACATTAACGAAGATCACGTCGTAATACTGCATATGGGATCACATAACGTAAATGTCGGAATGGTAGCAGTCGTGCTGCATAATGAATTAGTTTCTAAAATTGGAAAAGATTTTATTGGCCGAGTAATATCGGTTACTGGCGAACCATTGGACGGTAAAGGACCAGTGGCAGCTGATGGGGTGTGGCCAGTTTTTCAAAAAGCACCGCCAATTTATATGCGCGAACAATTGAACACCCAACTACCGACTGGCATCACAGTTATTGACGCGTTATTCCCTTTGGTTCGTGGCCAACGAATTGCCGTTTTAGGTGACAGCAAATCTGGTAAAAGTACATTGGCTACGCAGCTAACCCTAAATCAAGCTGGTAGTGATGTTACAGTGGTGTATGTTTTAATTGCCAAGCGCCGCAGCGATATAGAACTACTACTTAGCCGTCTAAATGAGCACGACGCTATGAAAAATACTATAGTAGTTGTCTCCACCTTGTTTGAATCATTAGTAGTTAGCTACTTAGCGCCTTATGTGGCCTGTGCTATGGCCGAGTATTTATGGCAGAACCTCGATAAAGATGTAATTATTATCTATGACGACTTAACGGCTCATGCCCATGCTTACCGTGAAATCTCACTATTATCTGGTGTTAGCCCGGGTCGAGATTCATATCCTGGGGATATCTTTTATGCTCACTCCAGTTTACTGGAACGGGCTGGCAAGCTTAAGCGCAACCATAAAACCTTAACAAGTTTACCTTTGGTACTGGCTGCCGCCGGTGATATAACCGCCTATTTACCAACCAACCTGATGTCGATTACAGACGGCCAATGGATTTTGGATATGAATATATTCAGAGAAAATCGTCGGCCAGCTGTAAGTACCAGTTTAAGTGTCTCAAGGGTTGGTGGACGTGGCCAAAACGACCGCCAAAAACAATTAGCCGCCCAATTGCTTAAAACCCAAGCAGCCTATGCTCAGGCTCAGAGTTTCTCGCATTTTGGATCAGAACTGGCACTGGAGGCTAAAAGAACTATAGAAACTGGTAAACGGATTCAAACTTTATTAACCCAAGCTCCTGGTGAAAGCTATTCTTTAATCAGTCAACAAATGATGATGGACATAGTACTTAACTTAGAAAACCAGGAACTTCTGGACATTGGAGCTATGAAGAAATCGGTTGAAGAAATGACGAAATCGTTTAAAGAAGATGACTACCAAAAAGTACGCGATATGCTTAAAGCCAAAAGCCTGGTGGAGCTTAAAAAATGAGACGTCCACAAGATATAGCTATTGATGAATCAACAATGCAGAGTATGCGCGATCTGACTAGTATATTTGAAGGCATTGCCAGTATGCGGATTACCCAAATAAAAGACCAGGTCGCCCAATCGCAGCAGTTTTTTGACGAACTATGGAACATCTATAGTCAAATTCGCGTAGCTGATTTATTTCAATATGGTCGTGGCCAGTCAAAAGCTAAACCCATTGATAAAGAACTAATTATTGTAATTACTGCCGAGGGTGGATTTAGTGGTGATATCGACGAAAAACTGATTAATTTAATGCTTAAAAATTACCAAGCCGCTAAAAGCGATATTATAGTTATTGGCCATCACGGAGCAATTCAACTAGCTCAGCGAGGTGTTAGTTTTAAAAAGTATTACAAACTGCCAGAGGAAGATCACGACATTAACACTTGGCCAATTATTCAGGAAGTCCAACAATACAAAAGTTCCACGGCTTATTATCAGACCTATGTATCATTGATGGTCCAAGATGTTAAGCATATTTCTTTAGGATCAGTCATTACCGAAAAAGGCCAAACTAGCAATCAAGGCAGTGAAGTGATTAGTCTAGAAAACTATATTTTTGAACCCAGTGCTTATGCCTTAATAGACCATTTAGAGCGGTCTATGATGCAAATCACCATAAGTCAGATTATCTTAGAATCCAAACTAGCCCAATATGCCAGTCGATTTAGAGCAATGAGCGAAGCTTACGATAAAGCCGACGAATCACTACAGGACTTGCATCTTTTATATAGTCGGGCTAAACGATCAGTTCGTGATGAACGGCTTAAAGAAATTATTAATGGTATTAGGGAAGTCAGTGTACGCATATGATAACTATTCCTAAACAAAGCTGGCAATAAGTCATGAGCCAAGGCACCGTACTTTCCATAAGAGATCTGGTCATTAGGGTACAGTTTGATGATGAGGTGCCGGCTTTAGGCGAGATCCTTTTGACAGCCAGTCCAAAATCAAGTCGACTATTAGTAGACAGCTTAAAACCAGATGGAATAGCTGTATGCTTGAATATCGAAGGCGATCGGACAATTCAAAAGGGCAGTGTACTTTCGCGAACTGGTAGAGGTATTGAAATACCAACCGGACCAAGAACCATTGGCCGGGTATTCGATGCACTAGGTCAACCAATAGATGGTCAACCGCCAGTTGAAGGCGATGATGTCAAGAAAAAAGAAATCTTAAGAATTCCTCCACGAAGTAATGACTACAAATTAGCTCAATCAGAAATTCTAGAAACTGGTATTAAGGTAATAGATTTCTTCACACCATTTGTTAAAGGCCGTAAAATCGGTATTATCGGCGGTGCCGGTGTTGGTAAAACTATTTTAACCATGGAACTGATCCACAATGTTGCCAAATCCGGTAAGGCTTTAGGCTTTTTTGCTGGTATTGGAGAGCGTATTCGTGAAGGCCATGAACTTTACGAAACGCTGCAGCAAAACGACATCCTCAAAAATACTTGTATGTTTTTCGGCCAAATGAATGAAAACCCGATGCAACGGGCACTGGTAGCTATTTCGGCAGTCGCCTTAGCTGAATATTTTAGAGATGAAGAAGGCAAAGATATTCTATTTTTTGCCGATAACATGTACCGCTATGTTCAAGCCCGTAATGAAGTGTCAACAATTTTAGATCAAATACCAGCCGAAGGTGGTTATGAACCTACTATCTTTACTGATGTAAAAATCCTCCAGGACAGGCTCAGTTCAAACCAAAATGGATCAATCACAGCCGTACAGACTATCTATGTACCAGCTGATGATTTAAGCGATCCAGCTGTACAAATGATTCAACATGAACTGGATTCGACTATTGTACTGTCGCGTAAAATTGCCGAACAAGGCATCCGGCCTTCAGTCGATCTAATCCGTACTTCATCATCACTTTTAACACCAGAAATTGTTGGTGACCGTCACTATGTATTAAGTATTCAAGTCCAAGAACTTCTCCAAAAATATGAATCACTAAAAAACATTATTGCCATTATTGGCGAAAACGAGCTATCCCCCGCCGATAGAGCTGACTATGCCAAAGCTAAAAAACTTATCCAATATTTTACGCAAAACTTGAACGTCACTGAAGACTTAAACGGCTTGAAAGGCGAAACTTATAGCCGCGAAGAAACGCTCAAAGGAGTTGAGGAAATTATAGTCTAACTATGGAAACTAGCAGATAGTAATGGCCGACCAAACAGCACCACTTAAAACTAAGCCTGACAAGGCCGCAGATGATGCCAAGTTATCGATGCATATAAAAGTATATTCACCGTTTAAGATCTACTTTGATGAAATGGCCCGCAGTATTTCAGCAGTTAACACTGCCGGCCCGTTTGATATTTTAGCCCGGCACCACAATTTCATGACCTTACTTAGTGCTTGTGAGCTAATTATCCGAATGTCCGACAACACTGAAAAGCGTATCCAAATATCGCGCGGTGTTATGCACGTCAAGGCTGATCGTGTAATTGTATTTTTAGATGTCTAAATACTTATAAAGTTCTAACGCTTGCATAATAATTTAAAAATCAGCAAAATAAACTTGTAAAGTTTGGGAGAACTTATGCACTACAGACCACTAGGTGAGTTGACGAGCATAGAAAAACCGCTATGGTTGGATGAAAAAGCTGGGCGAGACAATGCTAAACGTCGGAATTTAGCCCATATCGATCAACTTAGCACAGCTACTTTGGTTACTATGGACATATTTCAACGCAATGCCTGGATTTTAAGAAATACTGAGCGGGATGTACATTCGCCACTGCTTATCGTTGATGAATCAGACTTATGTTTGGTCGGTGTCACCTTAAGACTGGCATTTAGCAGAGCTCAAACAATCACTCCTAACCTTGGTGAAATTATTGGACTCCAGCCGGAGGGTCGCATGCGGTCAATTAAGAGTATGTCAGCTTATCTATTTAGTTTGCCTTTTGACCAAGATCAAGCTTTAGGTGTTCCGGTTGCCAATGCCGAAACTTCCGAAAGAGCAAGGCCTTTAAAACATATTCACATTCATCCGGAACGGGCCATGGCATATGTAGATAGCTCTAAAAACGATCTAGATATAATCTCTGAAACTGAAACGCAGGCTGTTACTGAGTACAGTCAAGTCGTCCAGTCGGTGCTGGACAGCATGATTGTGTCTAAAGCTCAGACCGCTACTGGGTTTACATATCTCGAGCTATACAATAGATAAACAGGTATAGATTTGTTAAAATAGCTTGCTATGGCTAAAAAAGTCTATGTCGGATTGAGTGGTGGTGTAGATAGTTCAGTTACTGCTGCACTTCTAAAGCGTCAAGGTTATGAAGTCATCGGTGTTTATATGAAAAATTGGAGCAAAGATTTGCCAGGGTTCTCTTGCCCTTGGAAAGCTGACTATCAAGATGCTAAGCGCGTGGCTGTACAACTAAATATTCCTTTTAAAATGTATGATTTTGAGACGCAGTATCGTCAAAAAGTTGTTGATTACATGATAAATGAATATATAGCTGGGCGGACTCCCAATCCGGACATTATGTGTAATCAAGAAGTAAAATTTAAGCTGTTTTTAGACACAGCCTTAAGTGATGGAGCCGATCTGATAGCTACCGGTCACTATGCTAGGGTAGTTAAGCCAAAAACTAAAAATCAAAAGATGGGACTTTTTATGGCTAAAGATAAAGTCAAAGACCAAACTTATTTCTTGTACCGCATGACTGAAGCGGCATTAAATAAGACATTGTTTCCAATTGGTGAATTGAAAAGTAAGGCTGAGGTTCGATCTTTAGCTAAAATGTTTGGTCTGGTAACGGCTCATAAAAAAGAAAGTATGGGAATTTGTTTTGTAGGTAAAGTTGGCATAAGAGATTTTCTAGTTAATGAACTAGGACCGCAAGAAACAGGCTCAATTATTGATCAAAACGACAAAATTGTCGGTCAACATGACGGTTCTATATTTTATACCATCGGGCAGCGGCATGGTTTAAATACTGGTGGTGGATTGCCATATTATGTTACTGCTAAAGATATGCACCACAACAAAGTCTATGTCACCACAAAACTAAACGATGAGAACTTATGGCAAAAACAGTTGAAAATAAGCGACTTGCATTGGATAAACGACGGACCAAACTTTAAAAAAATTTACCAAATTCGCAGTCGTCATCGTGCTCCATTAATCCATGCCAAACTATATAAAGATTCAAACTCGACGCTTAAAATACTGCTTGAGGATGAAATTAAAACTATTTCAGGAGGTCAATCGACTGTAATTTATGACAACGGTATGGTCTTAGGTGGCGGAATTATCTACTAGACTATCCAAACACTCTATAAAAAACTTTATTCCATCGGTTACAATTAGCGGTACGACCGGTGCTTCCGGCTCTGATTCTAAGTGTACCGGAAGGGTTGATACTCCAGATAAACGCAGTTCATGAACTTTGTCTTCCGACAAACTACGTATATTATTAACAACTACACCGCCGATATTAGGGCATAGCCCGACAGTAAATCGAGCAACTTTACCCACGCGATCGGTAATCTCTAGTTCGTTAGCATGTTCTAACTTAACTATTCCACTTCGGGTTTTACTCGTACAGACCTCCCTAATTAGGCAATTCTGACAAGAACTTTCAATAGTTCGGCCTTGGCCGACAGGTTTATTTAACATTTAAGGATTATACAATATATAAGCATTTTATGCAAGTGTTTGTTAAACTATTACAGATATGACAGCTCAACAAATTAGACAAGCCTACCTAGATTTTTTTGAAAAACGAGGTCACAAGGCGGTATCACGAGCCAGAATTGTACCAGAAAACGATCCAACTACGCTATTTACAGGTAGTGGTATGCAACCACTACTACCTTATTTACTAGGTGAAAAACACCCTAAAGGCCAAAGATTAGTAAACAGTCAAACTTGTTTTAGAGCCGAAGATATTGATGAAGTAGGCGACAACCGACACACTACTTTCTTTGAAATGCTTGGTAACTGGAGTCTTGGTGACTATTTTAAACAAGAGCAGTTACCCTGGTTCTTTGAATTTTTAGTTGATACTGTCGGTCTTGACCCTAACAAACTATATGTTACGGCTTTTAGCGGTGACCCTAAAAATAATATTCCCAAGGACATTGAATCCGCTGAAATATGGCAAGATCTGTTCAAACAAAAAGCTATTGAAGCCCAGACAGTAGACATAGGATCTGAAGCAGACGGGTACTTAAAAGGCATGCTCGGCGGTCGTATTTTTTATTATGATGCTTCTAAAAACTGGTGGAGTCGGGTAGGCAAACCGGAAAATATGCCGACTGGCGAACCTGGTGGCCCAGACAGCGAAGTCTTTTATGATTTTGGTACTGAGCATGACAAAAGTTTTGGTGAGCATTGCCATCCTAATTGTGACTGTGGGAGATTTCTGGAAATCGGTAACTCAGTGTTTATGCAATACATAAAAAAAGAAGATGGTGGCTTCAAAGAGCTTCCCCAAAAAAATGTAGATTTTGGTGGTGGTTTAGAGCGGATTGCGGCGGCTTCTATAAACAGTCCTGACGTATTTAAGATCGATTTACTCTGGCCAATTATTGAAAAACTTCAAGTTCTTTCAGTTAAAAAATATGAAGATCATGTGCAATCCAAGCGCATTATTGCCGATCACATGCGTAGTGCTGTATTTATGGCCGCTGATGGTGTAACGCCTAGCAATAAGGCTCAGGGATATATTTTACGAAGGTTACTTAGAAGAGCTATTCGCCAAGCTCATGAACTAGACATTGAACAGGGTTTATTTAAAACTATTGCCCCAATTGTCATAGACATGTACCGCGAACCATTTCCGGAAATCACTCAACACGAAAAAACAGTGGTTGAAGTACTTGAAAAAGAAGAAAAACTGTTCCGCCAAACCCTAAAAAAAGGATTGCGAGAATTTGAGAAACTAGTAAAGACTAAACTTGATGGACAAACGATCTTTAAACTATTTGACACCTATGGTTTTCCGCCTGAACTAAGCGTAGAAGAAGCCAAAAAGGCTAATATAGTAGTCGATAAGGCCTGGCAGCAAACTTATGAAATGGAACTGGAAAAGCAGCGTCAACGCTCGCGCAGCGCTTCAGCTGGCATGTTCAAAGGTGGTCTGGCTGAGCATTCTGAGCAAACGATCAAGTATCACACCACCACCCATTTAATGTATAAAGCTTTGCGTATAGTACTTGGTGATCATGTTGAGCAGCGCGGTAGTAATATAACCAACGAACGTCTAAGATTTGATTTTAACCATCCTGCCAAATTGACTCCAGAGGAAATTAAAAAAGTCGAAGACATAGTAAACCAACAAATTGATAAAGATTTACCAGTTACTTGGAAAGAATTACCTACAAAAGATGCGCTTCAGACTGGTGCGCGAGGACATTTTGGAGAAAAATACGGTGACATAGTTAAAGTTTACATAATCGGACCAGAAGATAGTCCTTACACCATGGAGCTGTGCGGTGGTCCGCACGTTGAACATACCGGAGTCTTAGGTGAAGGCGGTAAGCATTTTAAGATAATTAAAGAAGAATCATCAGCCGCTGGTATTCGTCGGATAAAAGCCGTACTTGCTTAACATGTTAAGCAAAACTTTATTAGCTAAATGGCAAGCCGCCCAGATAGCTGAACGTGACTATTGGTTTAGCTTTGGCGTTGATGATCCGGTTGACTCGCAGCGACGTCAAATTCTAATCAGTTCTGAAACTCAAAAGGCCGACTTTATTTTTAACGAAATGTTAGCTCACTTTGGTATAGATGCCGCTAAAGATTGGTCTAAACTAAGTATTTTAGACGTTGGTTGCGGCCCAACCAGCTTAGTCGCTAGAAGTAAATTAGGAAAAACAAGAGTTGGTGTTGATCCCCTTAAATATCCGGATTGGGTTTATGACAGTTATAAAACAAACAATTTTAAAGTTTATCTCCAACCATTTGAAGAATTTCAGACAACTAAAAAGTACGACATTATTATTTTTTATAACGCCCTCCAGCACTTTGCCGATTTAAAGTCGGTTGCCCAAAAATGCTACCAGCATTTAGCTAGAAGCGGGGCAGTCTATTTATCTGAATATTTAGAAGTACCGACTAACGAAGCCCATATTCAGTTTCTGGAGGCGCCTAAACTCGACAGATTATTCAAAGCCGCTGGCTTTAAAGTTCAATCTGTTAAAAAACTTGTTAGGTTACCTGGTTTAGTAGAACGCCCTAATGGCCAACCAATTGAACTTTATATTGCTCGTTTAAAGTGTTAATAACTAGCTAATAAATAGTCGGATGGTATAATTTAAGAGCTCATGCTTGTTGATAAAATAAAAAACCGCGTCAAATCTGTAACTAATAAAGCTCGTGGAAAAAAACCCACCACTGGCCAGTATATGGTGGCTTTAGATATTGGTACTGAAAACATCAAAGCTTTAATTGGTAAAGTTGTTGATAACAAGATTGAAATTATTGGCGCTGGTCGGGCCCACCAGCAGCTAAGTGACATGCAAGCCGGTGCAATTGCCGATATTGCAGCTGTTGTTAACAACTGTGACCAAGCCCTTAACCAGGCCGAACAACAAGCCGGAGTTAGTGCCCGAGGTGCGGTAATTGGTATTGCCGGTGAACTTGTGAAGGGTACTACTACTCAAGTACGCTGTCGGCGTAAGGATCCCGAAAAAGAACTTGATCTTAACGAAATTGAACGGATTGTCGGACTGGTTCAGCAACGTGCTAAAGACCGGGCTCGCCAACAACTGATTTGGGAATTAGGCGGCAAAGAAGTAGAAATCCGCATGGTAAACAGTGCTCTAGTTAATATAGAAATTGATGGTTATCCGGTGACCAACCCAGTTGGCTTTAAGGGAAAAGACGTAGTCGTTCAGCTTTATACAGCTTTCGCTCCGATGATTCACATCGGAGCCTTAGAACGTACAGCAAAAGAACTAGATCTAGATTTACTGGCTGTAGCTGCCGAACCCTTTGCTGTCGCCCGATCAGTTATTGGCGATGATCCAAATGCCAGTATGAGCGCCATATTAATGGATGTGGGAGGTGGAACTACCGATATTGCTGTTATTAACGATGGCGGTGTCCAAGGTACCAAAATGTTCGGCATTGGCGGCCGCGGCTTTACCCGTTCAGTTGAACGCGACTTAGGTGTATCTTTTGAAAAAGCTGAAATTTTAAAACTAGGTTTATCGACGAATAAGCTGCCAGCTAAAAATATACCTGTGATTAAAGCAGCTCTTAATAAGACCTTAACAGTCTGGGCCAGCGGTGTTGAACTAGCCTTGGGTGAATTCCCGCAACTAGATCACTTACCCCGTAAATTATTACTCTGTGGCGGTGGTTCATCGCTTGATATGCTTATGGATAAATTGGAAAAATCAGATTGGTATAGAGATCTGCCGTTTACTCGTAAACCGGAAGTTCAGCACATCCAGCCAAATCAAGTGGTTGGTATTATTGACAAAACTGGTAACGTCACCGATCATACTTTCATAACCGCCATGGGACTGCTTCGAGTCGGGCTGGATACTTTGCAACAAAATGATAGCAACTTCTCAGCCGATTCTATTAGAGCTCGGATAGATAGGATTTTAAAAGTTTAGATTATGGTTGATGCAGCTAAAGACACAATTTATATAGATATAGATGATGAAATAACCAGCATCATTGATAAGGTTGACTCCGCCAAACATAAAATCGTGGCTTTGGTACTGCCTAAAAGAGCAACTGTTCTTCAAAGTGTGGTTAATATGAAGCTGCTTAAGCGAACTGCCGATGAACAGACTAAGAAAGTAGTTCTTATTACTTCTGAACCAAGTTTGTTACCACTGGCCGGTGGTGTCGGCTTATATGTAGCCAAGACTTTACAAAGTAAACCAGCTATACCATCACCACCACAAGAAACTGAGGCGGCAGAAGCTTTAATTGACGACGGCACTGAACCAGAGCCAGACCTCGATAAAAACGCTCCAGTAGGTGAGCTAGCTGGACTGCCGGCTGAAGATCGAGCCTCAAAATTGGCCGGCGCTGAGGAAACCATCGATATCGATAATCTTGAGGATGAGGCATCTGTCAAAAAAGCCAAAAAGAATAGAGCCAGCAAGATCAAAATACCTAATTTTGATAAATTCCGGGTAAGACTTTTTTTAATCGGCGGCGGACTAATACTTTTGATAATTTTTTGGTTTTTGGCAACTCATGTCTGGCCCAAAGCTAAAATTACTATTAAAACCAACTCCGTGGCATTAAACAGCAATATAAGTTTTACCGCCGATACAGCTGCCAAAAGTTTAGATCCAACAAACAATATTGTCCCAGCAACAGTAAAAGACGTTAAAGAAAATGACAGCCAAAAAGTATCGGCCACTGGTCAAAAAAACATTGGTAATCCGGCCACTGGTACGTTATCAATGACTACCACTACAGATTGTGCTAGTCCTGTTTCTCCGGTTCCTGCTGGTGTAACGGTTTCGGCTAATAACTCAAGTTTTACTACAAGTGATATTGCTAATTTTAATCCTACTGGAATTCAAAGCGGTAAATGTATTTGGACTAGCAACAGCGTTGGAGTGACTTCGCAAGGCGGTGGTGCCAAATACAACCTGTCGGCTCAAGACTATGCGGTATCTGGTTATCCCGGTGTAACTGGTCAAGGTAGCCAAATGGCTGGTGGTACCGATAATAACGTAACAGTAGTCAGCCAGTCGGACATAGACAGCGCTAAACAAAAAATTACTGATAATAATGCTAAGGCAAAAGATGCCCTAACCCAACAGTTTAAAGGTTCCAATCTGTTCGCTTTAGTGGCAACAATACTGCCCGGCACTCAAACTGTCACAACTTCAGCTAAAGCCGGTGATCAAGCCTCAGACGTTACAGTTGCTGTAGAAACCGATTACACGATGCTTGGTGTTAATCGGGCTGATCTTAAAAAACTGGTTGAAAACGATGCCAAAAAACACATTGATACTACTAAACAAGCCATTACCAACGATGGATTGGACACCGCCAGCTTTACACTCAGTAGTAAAAAATCTGCCAATAATCAAAGCCTGGCTGTTCAAACTAATGTTGTAGCTGGAGCCGAAATAAATGCCACCAATTTAAAGCAACAAATCGCCGGCAAGAAAAAAGGTGATGTCATCCTAACCGTTCAACAATTACCTAGCGTAGTAAGCGTCAATGTTAACTTCAGCCCATTCTGGGTCGATAAAACACCAAGTAACCCCAAGAAAGTTACTATCGACGTCCAAAAGACTCAACAAGTTACTCAGTAATGGCTGAGCGCAGACTACTGGCATTAGACGTTGGCAATAGTCGGATTGGCATGGCGGTTGCTTTAGTAGCCGCTAAATTACCATCACCGCACTCCACTATCACCAATGATGAATCATCCATAAAAACAATCAAAGATTTTATAGACAATAACGAAGTTGTAGCCGTTATTATTGGTTTACCAAGGGGATTAGACGGCCAGGAAACCGGTCAAACTAAAATAGTCCGTCGTTTTGCTGCTAAACTCAAAGACAACATTAATCAACCGGTCTATTTGCAGGATGAAGCATTAACTAGCGTCAACGCCAAAGACGAACTTAGAGATCGTAAAATCCAGTATAATAAAGGAATGGTTGACGCTTTGGCAGCAACTTATATTTTAAGAGACTTTTTAATTGAGCGCCCAACATTTTAAAAATATGAAGTAGGTTTATGAGTAAATATAAACGTCACAGTCTAACAAAAATTATAGGCGTGACTATATTAATAGTTATATTAGTTACGGTCGGAGGAATCTGGGCCGCCCGGCGGATATATGATAATAATTTAAAACCGGTAGCCGTTAACCAAAAAAGTGTTAGCGTAGTAATACCTCAAGGGACATCATTAAAAGATACAGCTGCTATTCTAAAGCAAGCGGGATTGATTAGAAGTGAATGGGCTTTTACGCACTACGTCAGCGACAAGCGAGCTGAAAGTGACATAAAGGCCGGTACTTATGAGTTGAGCCCCAGTTACGATGTTTCACAAATAGTATCCATAATTACGGAGGGTAAAGTAGCTACTAATTTATTTACCATACTTCCAGGTCAGCGCCTGGATCAAATTCGTACAGCTCTAATTGCCAGCGGCTTTTCAGCCGCCTCAGTAGATAAAGCTTTGGATCCCAGTTTATATGCCCAACATCCAGCCTTAGTAGATAAACCAGCTGGAGCTAGTTTAGAAGGCTATTTGTATCCAGAATCATTCCAAAAAACAGCCGATACTACAGCTGAGGATATTATCCGACTGTCACTAAATGAAATGCAGAAGCATTTAACGCCAGATATTAGAAGTGCTATTGCTAACCAAGGGCTATCGGTTTACAAAGGTATTATTTTAGCCTCAATTGCCGAACAAGAAGCTAACAAGCCGACCGATAGGGCCACAATTATTCAAGTATTCTTAAGCCGTTTACATATGGGTATGAATTTGCAATCAGATGTAACGGCTTTTTATGGAGAGGCCACCGCCGGCCAACCACCATCAGTTAATTTTGATTCGCCCTACAACACTTACTTGCACCCAGGTTTACCTCCCGGCCCAATTAGTAACGTCAACCTTACGTCTTTACAAGCTGTTGCTCATCCAGCCAGTACTGACTATCTATATTTCGTAGCTGGAGACGATGGAACGGTATACTTTGCTCGCACCGCAGCCGAGCATCAATCTCAAGTCAATCAGTATTGTCATAAAAATTGTTAAATATACTTCGCTTGCATCCTAAGAAAGCGTTAGCCTTATCTTGAAATATGTATTCTAACATGGTATCTTAGGTGGTGCAGCCAGCTTCCAGTTAACAGCGTTAACAGGGGTGACACTGCTTTAAACTGTAGTTTAAAAATTCTATCATCAAGATGGTCGAACTAATCTTGAAAATTACTTAAGAACAATTTATGGTCCCCACAAACGGTGGGGGAAGGAATTGACTATTCGTATCGCTACAAGAGTTCTTGAGGGGTCATATAAACCCCGTACCGATCTTGTCCGGAAAAGGTTTTATAGGCGTCTGTTTGACGCCACTATAAAGCGTAGCCAAAAACGTCTTACGCGCTATGGCATTCTTTCAGCCAATCTAGTAGTTTTGGTTTTAGTACTAGTATTTATCGTCCACGCTACAAACTCTAGTAAAGCTTTTCAAGGCAACCTAGTATCAGCTAGCAGCGGTAATACAATTAATCCCTTGGACCAAATATCTTCAGCCGATATTGCCGTACACGTAGCCCGCCTAACCAATCTTTATGAAGCAACGTCAGTTACTAATAATGCCGATTCAGTAAATGCTCAATTAGCCTTAGCTCAGTCTAGTAGTGACATTGTGACTGAACCGCAAATAGTCAGCACGGCTTTAAAATCTATTAAAGATTTAAAGAAATATACCACTCAACCAGGTGACACGGTCAGTAGCCTAGCTGCTAAATTTGGAGTTACCTCCGAGACCATTAAGTTATCTAATAATCTAACTGGCAATAATATCGTATCTGGTGTCCAGCTGTGGATTTCTCCTGTCAACGGTATCGTGTATTTAGTTAAAGCCGGTGATACTATCGATAGTATCACTGCTAAGTATCACGTTAATAAAGACCAAATGATAGCTTTTAATGATTTGGAACAGGGTAACCCTACTGTCGGCAGCCGGATTATTTTGCCCGAAGTTCAACAAATTGGCGCGCTTAACTCCTTTGTTGCTGCCCCAACGTTAGTACTGTTTAGCGGTGGCGGCGGCTACGATCCGGGCTGGTGTACATACTATGCCGCTGCTAGGGCCGGTGTGCCAGGTAACTGGGGTAATGCCAATACTTGGAATATCTATGCTCCTTTAAGTGGTTGGACGGTCAGTAGCGTACCACGCGTTGGTGCTGTCGCCCAAACTTCTAATGGCTGGGGTGGCCACGTCGGCATTGTAGAAGCTGTCTCTCCGGACGGCAGCATGATTAAGTATTCAGATATGAATGGTTTAGCCGGCTTTAACCGTGTCGGCTATAGCGGTTGGGTACCACGTATTGGTCAATTCCAAAGATTTATTTATCACTAGTAAGCAATTAACTATTTAACACCTACAACCTAGTTGTTTACGGAGTCCTCTTTTAGCTTTTAGCTTTTAGCTGTACTCTAGTGGTATGTTTGTGGATAAAGTAACTGTTGAGGTTATGGCTGGCGATGGTGGTAATGGTGTAGTTAGCTTTCGGCATGAGAAATTTGTAGATAAAGGTGGTCCCGATGGCGGCAATGGCGGCAAAGGCGGTGATGTAGTTTTGCTAGCCAGTCGTAACCAAAATACATTGGCGGCTTTTCGCTACCAAAAACTGTTAAAAGCCGCTCCTGGCAGCCCTGGTGCTAAACGCAAACGGCATGGTAAAAGCGGTAAGGATTTAGAAGTACCTATACCTCTTGGCACGGTGGTAATAAATAACCAAGATCAAGTTATTGTAGACATGGCCACTGACGGGCAGAAAACTATCATAGCCAACGGCGGACGCGGCGGCTTTGGTAATGCCCACTTCGCATCTTCTAGGCGTCAGGCCCCTAGAATTGCCGAAAAAGGTGAAACTGGCGATAAAGTTCAACTAACTTTCGAACTTAAAATGATTGCTGACGTTGGCCTAATTGGTTTACCCAATGCCGGTAAGTCAACCTTATTAAAATCTGTCAGTAATGCTAAACCAGAAATTGCCGACTATCCGTTTACGACTTTAACGCCTAATTTAGGAGTCGTTGACCTAGATCCAAAAACTAGCTTACTGATGGCAGACATTCCGGGACTAATTGCTGGAGCCAGCCAAGGCAAAGGATTAGGTGTCGAGTTTTTACGACATGTCGAACGCACCAGTGTATTAATTCACTTAATAGATTTTTACGAGGACACTGCAAAAGCCTATACAACAATTCAAAATGAATTGAAAAACTATAGCATTGATTTAACTAAACGTCCGCAAATCGTGGTCTTAAATAAAATTGATGGCGCTGATGGGCCATCAGTTAAAGCCAAATTATCTGAATTAAAACGTTTAACACCTGCAGGTACCGTTATAATGCCAGTCTCAGCGCTTAGCCATCAGGGTATTAAGGAACTACTTTTTAAAACTAGCCAAATTGTTAAAATAGAGCGTGCTAAAGCCAAACGCAGTGCCTCTAAAACCAAGTTACCAGTCCTTAAATTAACAGCTAATGACTCGACCTGGCAGGTTCAAAAATCTGGCAATGGTTTTGTCGTTAATGGCGCAAAAATTGAGAGATTTGCAGCCCGGACAGATTTTAACAATACTTACGGTGTCGAAAGGCTTCGCGACATTTTGAATAAAATGGGTATAACTCGTGAGCTAGAGCGACAAGGTATTCAACCTGGTGAACTCATTGTGGTTGGCAAGAACACTGATCAAAAACTTGAATTTTAAATAAATGAATTTTTATTTTTATGATCTAGAAACCACCGGGTTTAACTCACGCGAGGGCCGTATCATGCAGTTTGGCGGCCAACGCACCACTTTGGACTTAAAACCAATTGGCGCGCCGGATAACTTTTATATAAAACTAACTAATGATATCTTACCAGACCCTACGGCGGTCTTAATTACCAAAATAACCCCCCAAAAAACTATAGCTGAAGGTTTAACTGAGGCTGAATTTATGACTTTTTTTAATAAAAACATAGTCAAGCCCGGAACCATTTTTATTGGTTTTAATAATATTAGGTTTGATGATGAATTTATGCGCCATATTTTATACCGTAATTTTTATGATCCATATGAATGGCAATGGCAAAACGATAGTTCCAGATGGGATTTATTAGATGTCACCCGAATGACTAGATCGCTGCGACCAGCTGGCATTAAATGGCCCTTTGATAGCGATGGTTCGCCATCTAATCAACTTGGTCTGCTGACAAAGATTAATAACATCGATCATTTAGAGGCCCATGATGCTTTGAGTGACGTAAACGCAACAATAGCCCTAGCTCATCTAATCAGGTTAAAACAACCTAAACTTTTTGACTATTTATTATCTATGCGACAAAAGTCAGCTATAGCCGATTTAGTTACTAAGGGCCGGCCATTTGTATATACTTCTGGGAAATATCCAAGCGAATATCTTAAAACGACTGTTGTTTCCTATTTAATTGATCACCCCAAACGCCAAGCGGCACTGGTTTATGACTTACGTCAAGATCCAACGCCGTTTTACAAACTAAGCCCGGCTGAACTTGTGGAAGTCTGGCAGAGACGTGATCCAGCCGAGGGGCTAGTATTGCCAATTAAAACTCTACAATATAATCGTTGCCCAGCGATAGCACCGCTAACTACTTTAGATAAAGCCAGTCAAGAAAGACTAAAGTTAGACATCACTTTAATAAAGCATAATGCTAAAATATTAAATCAAATAACTGATTGGCAGCCAAAGTTACTGGAAGCTTTAGAAATTTTAGATGTAAAACAACAGGAAAGATTATTTTCAGCCGAAGGCGATGTCGATAATCAACTATACGACCATTTTTTTACGTCATATGATAAACAAATCATGAACCAGGTGCGCCGAACTGATCCAGTTATATTAGGCGAGCTTACGGCTCAAATAAAAGACCCTAGACTCATGACAATGGTACCGCTTTATAAGGCTCGCAATTTCTTTAACGATTTATCAAAAGTTGAGCGTCAGTATTGGGATAACTATCGGAGGCATCGACTACTTAGCGGCGATCAAAATAGTAGATTATCTAAATATTTGAATCAAGTTCAAGAACTAGAAACTCAGAGCTGGTTATCCAAAGAACAAAAACTTATACTCGACGAGCTACGGCTTTATGGAGAGAATATCTTAAATAAGTAGACAATTGAATCAGATTAAAAGGTTTCGTTAGATGTATGATAAAGAATTTAGGAATTGCTACAAAAGTGTTCCACAGCCTATCACTAATGATCAAAAGCAGACCTATTACTGAGACAATAGCTAATATAATTAGTGTCACAGTAAAGCTTATTTGTAAGTGGGTGCCCGGTACTAGACCGAGCACAATGAATTCTAACATCGTGAACGGCTCTCTTACGTTTAAATGCATTATACACAAAATTGTATAAATGTCAATAAAATTATATTAGAACTTATGCTTATTGTTTATTGTGCTGCCACAAACCTATTTTTCCCAATTACATATTGACAATCCCTACCATAAGCATTTAAATGTAGACAATTACAAAACTATATAATGGTTTACCATACTAAAAAGAGACATAAAGGCAAACTAGTGCATGACCATGAGCAACAAACAGAACATGAGTCAGATAGTCTCACTAACCATACTTCAGACTCTCAGGTAGATAAATCTACTCATAGTTACACCAAGAATAATAAATCATATAAGTCATCTAGTTTCTTACGTATTCCAACCATAGCCTTTATAGCCTTATTTGCAGTAATAGGTGGTATATACCTACTTAGAGGCTCCCATGCCCAGACAACTCAGACTAGTACTACTGGGAATGGGGCAGGTTTAGCAGCTAGTCGGATGTTTGGTTATGGCACTACCCATGTCCTTGGGACTTCTTCACATGCATCATTTGATGCATGGAACGCTAGAGGTATGAAAGGAGCTATGGAGCAGGACCGTTACTTTTATGGCGATGGAGGGACTGATGATTACACAACTGATTCAGCGCTCCTAGCCAATACTAGTTTGCATCAATATGATTATCAGCGGCAACTGATGAACAGTGGTAATATCGCCTACCTTCATTCATTAGGTTGGAAGGTTTACTTTGGTTATTACTGGTCAAACTATAATAACGGTGACCAAAACTTTATGCTTGGAGATGTTTTTCCGGAAAACGATGCTTACTGGAACAATAAACTGTCAAATATCCAGCACATGGCAGCTGCAGCTAAAATGATGGGAATTGATGGTTTCTTTTTTGATGGTGAACCCTACGCAAATGGAAGCTGTGTACAAAAAGACAGCGCCGGTCACTGCATTAGACATGGTGGCGGATCTTGGGGTAATCAACCAGGTGGTTGGCATTTGGCGGAATCTGGATCACATACCGAAGCCGAAACCCGGGTGGCAGTTAAATTACGGGGTCAGGAAGTCATGCAAGCATTAATGAATGGTGATCCTGGAGCGGAAATATCTGCCTATTACGCAGAATTTCATGGCGGTTGGAATGAATATGAACAATATATTGTAAATAGCGCTCCGGTAGCTAATAAAGACTCCATGGAGATCAATTTTTGGGACGGTATGACGTCTGTCAATGGTTGGAAGAGCTTAACACTTTGGGATGGTACATTTGAAAAAGGCTATGGCATAGGTGTGTCTTGGGATAATGCACTTTTGAATAACTGGAATGGTACAATGGCTGGTTTTTCACAGCCGTCGACCACTGCCAACCCTTGGGGTGGATTATCTAATTGGCCTAACATTTATAACAAAATAAATGTTAATACGCTTCCTTGGGTAGATCCTGGATCTACTAATTTTGAAAAAGTGCTTCCCCCAGATGCCGCTACAACGGCATTCGTAGCCTCGCGTAAATGGGGCGGCGGTGAAATTAATGATCCGGGTTCCTACGCCTTATATCAAAACCATGGCTGGCCAGATTCGTCTTTTGACTATTCCGGTTATTCGGCAGCATTTGCTGCTGGCACTGCTCCCGGCAACGTTGACAATAATCCACCAACTATCGCGATTACCAGTCAAACTCGCAGTGGTAATGTCGTTACTTTTACCGGGACTTCAGGCGACGACTTCGCACTTAAGGCAGTAACTTGGTCTGGCCCAAATAGCGGAGCTGCCCAGATGACATATGTGCCAACTTCAACGCAATATCCAACTGAGCCGAAGAAGAATACAACTTCCTGGCAAATGAATTGGACAGCTAACGTCACAGTTCCTACTGGAGTAAATGTAACCTTCACAGCTACAGATATCCACAACAACACTACATCAATTAGTACTGGCGGCACCTCCACCGACAACCCTCCAGTAGTCTCCCTCAGCGCCAATCCATCTACTGTCACTCAAGGCTCTAGTTCTAGTCTCACAGCCACCGCTACTGACACCGACTCTACTCCAGTAGCTAAAGTAGAGTTTTATGATGGTTCTAACCTACTATGTAGTGATACTACTTCTCCCTACACCTGCAATTGGAATACTACTAGCTCCACGTCTACTGGTAACCACACACTTACAGCTAAGGCCTATGACACTGCCAGTCCTAGTAACACAAGTAGTGCTACAACTAGCGTAACCGTCAATGCCCCCTCTACTGGTGGCACAACTACCATAGACGACAACACCACTGGAACTGGTCAGAACCAGTTCGACTTTACGGCCAGTGCTGGTACTAACCCAGGTAGTTGGACTTTATCTACTCCTTGCACTGGAGCTTACAACAATACTTGTCATAGAGATGCTGGTGGTACCACTGGTACCTACTACCAGGTCCGCTTCACTGGAACCAGTGTTACTGGTTACCAATTCAAGTGTACTGACAACGGCATCATAGATATCTATATAGATGGAGTAAAGAAAACAAGTTCTGATCTTTACAGCTCTACCTGCGGCACTGCCTTCACTCCTGTCTATACAGTCTCCGGTCTAACTAACACGGCTCATACTCTAAAAGTAGTAGCTAATGGTAAGAACCCCGCCTCTACTGGCTATGGACAGGACGTAGATAGGGTAGATGTCAGCACTGCTAGTACTACCCAACCACCAACTGCTCCTACTAACCTAAAAGTCTATGCCATGTCTTCTAAGAGCGTAGTCCTGACCTGGACTGCTAGTACTAGCACTGGCTCAACCATAACTAGCTACACTATCTTTAGAAACGGTACCCAGGTTGGTACTGTTAGTGGAGCTAGCTTAGCCTACTCTGACTCTACAGTCAGTCCTAGTACTACCTACAACAATCCTGGCTATACCGTCATAGCTACTGACTCGGCTGGTAACCCCAGCCCAGCTAGTACACCACTAGTAGTAACCACCCCAGCCGCTGGTGACACCCAGCCACCTACGGCTCCTTCTAATGTTACAACTGTAGCTACAGCCTACAACAACATTAGGATTAACTGGACTAAGAGTAACGACAATGTTGGTGTAGCCTGGTACCAAATCCGTAGAAGCAAAGCTGGTGGTCCTATCTATGTCATAAAGACCATTGCTGCCTCTAACCTAGTCTTCAATGACAATACTGTCTCTCCCTCTACTAAGTACAGCTACTCTGTAGTAGCTGAAGATGCTGCCCATAACGCCAGTCCGGTAAGTAATACCTCCAGCTCTACCACTCCAGCTCACTCCGACACTACCGCACCAACTACGCCAACTAACCTAACAGCTACAGAGATCTCTACCAGCCAGGTTAACCTAAGCTGGACTGCTAGTACTGACAACGTAGGCGTAGCTGCCTACATCATTAACCGGACTGGTGGCAGTGGACCAACTAGCTTCTTATCCCAAACTAATAGCTTTGGTGATGGTACTGTAGCTTCTGGCAATAGCTACAGCTACACAGTTGAAGCCCTAGATAATGCTGGTAACACCAGCCCAGCTAGTGCCCCAGCTAGTGTGACGATAACTAACTCTTCAGTAGCATTGGTCATCAATAAGGCAAGCTCTGCCCCCACCATAGACGGTAACCTAAGCGAATACACTGGCGCTACTCCCATTAGCTTCACTAACACAAAAGGTAATAGTGTTAGTGTCAGAGCTCTATGGGACTCTAATGCTCTATATCTAGCCTATAACGTAAGTGACACTAAGCTTAACGGCACAGTTACTACTCATGACGGTCCGGTCTGGGGGGATGATGCTGTAGAGTGGTTCATCGATACCTTACATAATGGAGGAGGAAGTAATACTCCCTCTAGTCCTTACATGCTACCGGATGACTACCAAGGTATAGCTAATGTTCTAGGTACCCAGTTTGATGATCAAGGTACTAGTACTGGTAATCCTTCTGCTGCCTGGAATGGTTCCTGGCAAGTAGCTACTAAGACCCAAGGTACAGTAGGCAATAACTCTGACACTGACAGTGGCTGGCAAGCTGAGATCCGTATACCCTGGACTTCTATTGGTTACTCCAGCGCACCAGCAAATAACTCTCAAGTTGGTCTAAGCTTTGCCCTAGATGACAAGGACGCTACTAGCTCTACTAGCCTTATGTGGGGAGGTGTCACTTCTGCCTTCCAGAACGCTTCTAAGTGGCAGACTGTCCAACTATCTGGCCAAGTTGTAGCAAGGGCTAGTACTAGCTCCAACCGTTCTATAGCTACTAACTCTAAAGCTAACAACCAAGTAGCTTACTTAAGCCAAGTGAAGGGAGACTAAATGACCGATCCAACCACTGAACCTCTAACTCCCAGTAGCCCTAGCTCACCTAAGACTGTTAAGGATAGTAACTCCAAAATGGGTAAGGGCATGTTCCTGGGACTCTTAGTCCTAGCCATAGCTCTAGTTGTAGTAATACTACTAGTAGTGACTCATGGACGTAAGAACACAAAGACTACTAGTTCTTCTGCTGTACCCATAACAGTCCAAATAACTAGCAAGGGCTTTAGCCCTTCAGACCTAGCCA